>NZ_JBSGFQ010000183.1:0-18258 GCF_053603495.1 Nonomuraea sp. NPDC004186
GGCCATCAACGCCACGGCGCCGTACGCGGCGATCCGCAGGGTGCTCTTGTCCTGGTCGGAAAGTGTGATCGTCATGGTGGTCTGCCCTTCAAAGGTGTTAGGTCCGGGTCGGCGTCGCGCCGCTGCGCCGAGCTTCCACCCTGACCCAAGGTCAACCTCAACCGTGATCTGGCTCACAGCTACTTTGCGAGCTTGAAGCTTCGGGAGCGCGGCGCCGTCCCCGTCGGGTGGCAGTCGTATCGCGCACGGTGGGCGGGTCGCATCGTGCAAGTTGCTGATCCGGCAACAGGATTCAGGCGACTGACCAGGTCGGCGGGATGATCGGTGGTAGCGCCCGCGGAGCAAAAGGGGACGCGGAGCGGGTGCCGCCGGCAGAAGCGGCACGCCATCTGGAGGAGACCCATGTCGCAACATGTCGCAGAGATCACGCATCGTTCGGTGCCCGTGCCGGGCGGTCGGATTCATGTCGCGGAGCAGGGGAGCGGACCGCTGGTGCTGCTCGTCCACGGCTTCCCCGAGTCCTGGTACTCCTGGCGCCGTCAGCTCCCGGCGCTCGCGCAGGCCGGTTACCGGGCGGTCGCGCTCGACGTCCGCGGCTACGGCCGATCCTCCAAGCCGGCCACGGAGGACGGCTACCGGATGCTCGCTCTGGTGGAGGACAACATCGCGCTGGTGCGCGCCCTGGGCGAGGAGTCCGCAGTGATCATCGGCCACGACTGGGGCTCGAACATCGCGGCCACGTCCGCCCTGCTGCACCCCGAGGTCTTCCGCGCGGTGGGGCTGCTGAGTGTGCCCTACGCGCCACCCGGTGGTCCCCGCCCCACCGGCATCTTCGCTCAGCTGGGCGGTGACCAGGAGTTCTACGTCTCCTATTTCCAGGAGCCCGGCCGCGCCGAGGCCGAGATGGAACCCGACGTGCGGGGCTGGCTCGCGGGCTTCTACGCGGCGCTGTCGGCCGAGACCATGCCCGGCCCCGATGCCCCCGACCCGCACTTCGTCAGCCCCGGCGCAACGCTACGCGACCGGTTCCCCAGTGGCCGGTTGCCTTCCTGGCTCACCGAGGACGACCTGGAGGTGTACGCCGGGGAGTTCGAACGCACCGGCATGACCGGCGCGCTCAACCGCTACCGCAACATGGACCGCGACTGGAAGGACCTCGCCGACTTCAACGGCGCTCCCATCAAGCAGCCCTCCCTGTTCATCGGCGGCAGCCTGGACGCCTCCACGACCTGGATGGCCGACGCGATCAACGCCTACCCGGCCACCCTTCCCGGGCTGGTCTCCTCCCACCTCCTGGACGGCTGCGGCCACTGGATCCAGCAGGAACGTCCCGAGGAGGTCAACCATCTCCTGACCGAATGGCTCACGGCCCTGCCCATCGCATGAAGGCCCTTCTGCCGCGTCCACCCAGGCTCCCTGGCGCTCAAGGCCGTCGCCTTGCCGATGTCCGGCTCGCCGGTGATCAGCAGCGAGCCGGGCAGGCCTCCCGTCTACAAATCACTCTCCGCGAGAATCATCGTCCACGAGGCGGCGGGCAGCCGCGCCGTCAGCCGGTCACCGTCAGCCTGCACGGTCAGCGGCTGCGGAAGGGCCTCCACCCGATGCGGGTCGTCCCCGGCGGCGATCACCGAGGCCGACACCGGCCTGACCGCCGCCGGGAGCCGGGCGGTGAGGTCGAGGTCCTGGTCGGGCGACCGGTTGACGGCGAACAGCGCCACCCGGGACCCGTCGACGGTGGCCACCGCCGACAGCGCGGGCGCCTCGCCGTACCGTTCGGTCTCCAGGAGCGGCCCGGACGGCTCCACCCGCAGCACGGTGCCGCGCGCGTGCCGGGCCGTCAGCGCGAACGGGTGGAAGATCGTCTGACGCCAGGCCGGGCCGCCGGGCTCGGTCCTGATCGGCGCGATGATGTTGGCGAGCTGCGCCTGGCAGGCGATGCTCACCCGGTCGGCGTGCCGCAGCAGCGTGATCAGGAAGTCCCCCACCACCACGGCGTCGGCGGCGGTGAAGGTGTCCTCGATCAGCTCCGGCGCCTCCTGGAACGGCGAGCGCTCGCGCCCGGCGAACCGGCTCTGGTACCAGACGTTCCACTCGTCGAAGGACAGGTTGATCTTCTTCTTGCGCCGGAGCTTCGCCCCGATGTGGTCGGCCGTGGCCACGATGGCTGAGATGTAGCGGTCCATGTCCACGGCGCTGCAGAGGAAGCCGGGCAGGTCGCCGTTCTCCTCGTAGTAGTTGTGCAGCGACAGGTAGTCGACCGCGTCGTAGGCGTGTTCGAGCACGGTGGCCTCCCACGCGCCGAACGTCGGCATCCCGCTGTTGGAGCTGCCGCACAGCACCAGCTCGATGTCGGGGTCGACGAGCCGCATGGCCTTGGCGGTCTCGTTCGCGAGCCGTCCGTACTCGTGCGCGGTCTTGTGGCCGATCTGCCAGGGTCCGTCCATCTCGTTGCCGAGACACCAGAGCTTGATCCCGTACGGGTCGGTCACTCCGTGTTTGACCCGCAGGTCCGACCATCGCGTACCCGAGGGGTGGTTGGCGTATTCGAGCAGGTCACAGGCCTCCTGGATGCCCCGGGTGCCGAGGTTGACGGCCATCATCGGCTCCACCCCGGCGGCCCGGGTCCAGGTCATGAACTCGTTGAGCCCGAACGCGTTCGTCTCGATCTGCCGCCAGGCCAGGTCCAGCCGGGAGGGCCGGTCGGGGCCGACGCCGTCCTCCCAGCGGTAGCCGGAGACGAAGTTGCCTCCCGGGTAGCGGACCACGCTCACGCCCATCTCGCGGGTCAGCTCCAGCACGTCGGTGCGGAAGCCGTTGTCGTCCGCCGCCGGGTGGCCCGGTTCGTAGATGCCGGTGTAGACGCACCGGCCCATGTGCTCGACGAACGAGCCGAACAGGCGCCGGTTGACGGGCGCGATGCGGAAAGAGGGGTCAAGGGTCAGGTGTGCTTGTGGCACAGGTCAGGCTCCTCGGTAGACGCGTACGTAGTCGAAGTCGGCGTTGACGGCCGGCTGGGCCCCGCCGTGGGCGACCAGGCCGATGCGCACGGCCGTGTCCTTGGGGAAGGTCCAGACGCCGCCCCAGGTCCAGGTCTTGCCGTCGCGGCTGGATCCGGCGCGGAACTCGTGCTCCCCGTTGGCCGGGTCCACGTGGTGCGCCAGCCGCAGCCAGGTGGTCTTCGCGGGCGGGCCGACGATGTTGCCGCCGTAGGACAGGCGGCCGGCGAAGGTCAGCTCGCGGCCGTACTCGACCTGGCGGGTGTTCCAGATGGCGACCTGGGACAGGCGGGCGAAGTCGTCGTCGGAGGCGTAGGCGACCAGCCCGGCCTGCTGGTAGTTGCGTACGGCGTCCTCGCCCAGGTCGAGCGTGACCTTGGTCTCCACGACGTAGTCGCCCTTGGGGGCCTCGCGCAGCAGCACCGACGCCTTGTTGCCGGTCCCGACCAGGTCGGCGCCCTGGACGGGCCAGCGCAGCACGCCCTCCTCGTTCTTGGCCGCGGCGTCCTGCCTGACCCAGGTCCAGCGGGAGTCGAGCGGCCCGTCGAACTCGTCGGCGTCCAGCAGCCTGCCCGTGCGCGGCGTCGGCGCGGCCTTGGTGACGGCCTTGAACAGCGGGGCGGCGGAGACGTTGTCGAAGTCGGCGCCCCCGTCGGAGACCAGCCCGATCGGGCCGTTCGCGCTGCCCGTGACGGTGACGCTCGCCTGCGGGTCACGGAGCCGGGCCTCGGTCACCTCGGCGGTGATCGTCCGTCCCTTGACGGTGACGGCCAGGTTGTGCCAGGTCGCGGCCCCTCCGGGCAGCGCCACCGTACGGGACGCGCCGCCAGAGGTGAGCGTCAACCCGTCGGGCGAAACGACCGCGGTCGTGCCGCCGATGCGGATCCCGGCGGACTTGTCCGTCTTGAGGTCGGTCTCGACGCGGACGTCCCCGCCGAGCGACTTGCGGCTGATGAGCGTGCCCTGGCCACGGACAGATCCATCCTGTACGGTCCAGCCGGTCGTGTTCCGCCAGCCCGACAGATCGCCCGCGAACCGATCGTCCACGACTCCGCGGGTCACCGGCGTCTCCCGCGACTGCTCGGAAGGCCCGGCCCCCGCACGCACGGCCGGCCAGCCGTCGATCCAGTCCAGCCGGTCCAGCAGCATGGGCCGCTCGTTGATCCCGTACGGCTCGTCCAGGAACGGGTCGCTTCGATCGATGGCGTGGTAGAGCATCCAGTCCTGACCGGAAAGGTCGGTGAGCTGGGCGTGGTGGCCGGTGCCGATGAAGCGGTTGCCGTTCTGGTCCAGGACAGGGGTGCCACCGGCGCGTGAGGCCAGCAGCGGCACGCCCTCACGGTCGACGAACGGCCCGCGCGGGCTGGTCGAGCGCCCGGCCAGCACCGAGTAGCCGGTGGTCGGCCCGGCGCAGCAGTTCGCCGAGGAGCCGAGCAGGTAGTAGTAGCCGTCGTGGCGCACCACGTACGCGCCCTCGAACTTGTTGTCGATCGCGACCTGCTGTGGCTGCCCGGTGGCGCGCAGCCCGTCGGCGGACAGCTCGGTCACCCACAGGCCGCCGAAGAACCCGCCGAAGTACAGGTACTTGCGCCCGTCCACGTCGGTGAACTGCGAGGGGTCGATCGTGTTCCAGTACGAGTTGCCCGAGGGACGCGGGGCGACGACCGGGGCGTCGATGTGCGTCCACGGCCCGGTCGGCGTGGGGGCCGTGGCGGCGCCGATCGAGTAGTCCCAGTTGGCGGGCGTGGTGGCGGTGTCGGTGACGGTGAAGTACATGACGTACCGGCCGTCGAGGTAACGGATGTCCGGCGCCCAGAACAGGCTGCCCGGCGCCGCGTACGACGGCAGGTTGTCCGGCCCGAACGCGTCGCCCACGTAGGTCCAGTTGACCAGGTCACCGGAGCGGGCGATCGGCAGCCTGTGCAGGACCTTCTCGCCTTCGCGCAGCGGGTCCGACGTGCCGTAGGAGTACCAGTAGCCGTCCTGCCCGCGGATCACCGACGGGTCGGCGAACGTGTCGGAGAACGAGCCGGACACCGGATTGGTGAAGAGGGAGAGGATCAGTGTGGCGATGACAGCCAAGTGCATGTGTCAGCCCTTCAGGCCACTACGAGAGATGCCTTCGATGACGTACCGCTGGGTCAGACTGAAGAGGATCAGGACGGGGATGCTGGCCAGCACCGCGCCCGCCATGATCACCGGATAGTGGATCGTGTACGCCCCCTGCAGGATCGACAGGCCCGGCGGCAGCGTGAAGTACTCGGGACTGAAGATCACGTAGATCGGCCAGATGAAGTCGTTCCAGTTGGACAGGAAGCTCAGCACGGCCAGCGTGGCCAGCGCGGGCCGCGACAGCGGCAGCGTGACCCGCCAGAAGATGTGCCAGTGGTTGGCGCCCTCCATCAGCGCGGCCTCGTCCAGCTCGCGCGGGAGCCCGAGGAAGAACTGCCGCAGGAAGAACACCCCGAACGCGCCCGCCGCCCCCGGCACGATGAGCGCCGTCAGGCTGTCCAGCCAGCCGAGCTGGTCGACGATCAGGAACTGCGGGATGAGGAAGACGAACCCCGGCACCAGCAGCGTGCCGACGATCATCCCGAACATCAGCTTCTTGCCGCGGAACTCCAGCCTGGCCAGCGCGTACGCGGCCAGCGACGACACCGCGAGCACCAGCAGCATGTGCCCGGTGGCGGCGATGAGACTGTTGGCGAACCAGCGCAGCACCGGCGTGTCCGTGGTGCCCTGGAAGACCGTCCCGTACGCGGACGTCGTCGGCTCGGCGGGCAGCAGCGTGGGCGGCACCCGGGTGGCCTCGGTCTGCGTCTTGAACGACACGCCCAGGGCCCACACCAGCGGCCCCACGAACAGCACGGCGAGGGCCACCAGGCCCGTGTAGCGCTTCATGGCCGGGTCCTGAACAGCCGGAAGTTGGCCACGCTGACCAGGATCAGCAGCAGCGTGAGCAGGTAGCTCATGGCCGAGGCGCTGCCCATCTTGTACTCCCTGAGCCCCTGCTGGAGCATGTACATGATCGCGGTCCGCGTGTCCCCGCCCGGCGCCCCCTGGGTCAGCAGGTACGACTGCCCGAACATGTTCGCCGAGGCCAGGATCGTCGTCGTCACCACGAACAGCGCGACGGGCCGCAGCCCCGGCAGCGTGACGTGGACGAACTCGCCCCACCGTCCCGCGCCGTCCACCTTCGCCGCGTCGTACAGCTCGCGCGGGATGTCCTGCATCCCGGCCAGGTAGATCACCGCGTTGAACCCGAGCGTCCACCAGACCGTCACCCCGACCAGCGCGATCCAGGCCCACGGCGTCGCGGTGGTCCAGGGGATCGGCGTGCCGAGTATCCAGTCGACCAGGCCGAGGTTCGGGTCGAGCAGCAGCCGCCACATCAGGCACACCACCGCCACGCCCAGCACGAACGGCGCGAAGAACAGCCCCCGGAACAGCGTCCTGCCCCGGAAGGGCCGGTTGAGCAGCAACGCCACCCCGAGCGGCAGCACGACCAGGAACGGCACGCTGAACACGGTGAAGATCCCGGTCGCCCGCATCGACATCCAGAAGTCGCCGTAGACGGGCGACTGGTCGTCGAACAGCGCCGTGTAGTTGTCCAGGCCGACGAACGGCTTGCCCTCGAGCAGGTAGTCCCAGTCGTGCAGGCTCACCCAGATCCCGAACAGGGCCGGGGCCAGCACGAACACGGAGAACAGGATCAGGTACGGCGCCAGGAACAGGTACGGCGTCGCCTTGCCCGATCGGGGAACGCGCACCTCCCGCTCCAGAGTCTCCTCCGCCGAGATCGCGACCATCAGGCGCCGTACTTCTTCCGGTTGGCCTCAAGGATCTTGTCGGCCTTGGCGGCGGCCTCCGTGAGCGCGTCCTTGGGGCTCTTCTTGAGCAGGATCGCCGCGTTGATCGCCTGGTCGACGACCGCGGAGGCGTCCCCGATGCCCGCCACCGACGGCAGGAAGTACAGGTAGTCGATCTGGGTGCCGATCGTGGCCTGCTCCTTCAGCGCCGCGAACTCCGCGCCGTCGCGGATCGACTTGCGCGCCGGCACCTGGCCGCCCTTGGCCCACTCCAGCGAGTGGCCGCTGATCCAGTTGATGAACACCTTGGCCGCGGTCAGCTTGTTCTGGTCGGGCGTACGCTGCTTGAAGACCACGAACTGGTGCGAGCCCGCCCACGCCGCCGGCTTCGACCCGATCTGCGGGAGCGGCGCGACACCCCACTCCAGGTCCTTGATCTCCTTGAGCGTGTTGATGGACCAGATGCCGTTCCAGTTGAAGGCGGCCTTGCCGTTCTGCAGGGCGATGAAGTCGGCGTCCTGGCCGACGTTCTTGGGGCTGTAGCCCTTGTTGACGAGGTCGACGAGCCAGGTCAGGGCCTGCACGCCGGGGTCCTCGGCGAAGCGCGAGACACTGGCGTCGTCGGCGAAGAGCTGGCCGCCGTTCTGGTAGAGCAGCGTCCCGAACTGCATGCTTCCGGTGAACGGGAACGGCGTGGCCCAGTGCCCCTGGATGCCCGCCTTCTTCAGCGCCTCCAGCGCCGCCATGTACTCCTCGCCGGTCTTGGGCGGCTGCTCCGGGTCGAGCCCGGCCTTCTTCATGACCGTCTTGTTGTAGAACATGCCGAGCGGGTGCACGTCGAGCGGGATCGAGTAGCGCGCACCCTTGTAGACGCCGGCCTTCCAGACCGGCGGGGAGAAGTCCGCCTCGGTGAGGCTGAGCGCGTTGGCCACGTCGTCGAGGGGCAGGACCACCTGCCGGGCCGCGTTGGTGGCGACGCTGTCGACGTGCATGATGCCGAGGTCAGGGCCTTGACCCGCGGAGACGGCCGCGGGGACCTTCGCGTAGTAGTCCTCCCACTTGTAGACGTTCATCGACACCTTGATGTTCGGGTGCTCGGTGTTGAACTGGTCCACCAGCTTCTTCATGACCGGGCCGTCGCCGCCGGTGAATCCGTTCCAGAACGTCAGCGAGACCGAGGGCCCGGTGTATTCGGTGGGCGCCGCCGTGGTGGCCGGCGCGGTGGCCGGCGCCTGCGCCTGCTTGGGACCGCCGCCTCCGCCGCAGCCCGCGGCGCCGATGGCCAGCGCGCCGAGGCCCAGGCCCAGTACGTGCCGCCTGGAAAGGTCGTTTTGGGACATGCCAGATCACTCCTGCCCGTGAGGTTACGGACGTTTTACATCGTTGGTTCCAACGTTGTAAATTGCCTGGCGCCAGTTCGTTACATCGTTGTAAACCAGGTAGGGTTCCGGTGGCGAAGGGGGCATGGTGCGGCCGAGGCTGAAGGACGTCGCCGAACTGGCCGGGGTGTCGATCAAGACCGTGTCCAACGTGGTCAACGACTATCCCCATGTCAGTGGCGAGACACGGGCCCGGGTGGAGGCGGCGATAGCCGAGCTCTCCTACCGGCCGAACCTGTCGGCGCGCAGCCTGCGCGCGGGCCGCTCCGGCGTGGTCGCGCTGGCGGTGCCCGACCTGGACAACCCCTACTTCGCCGAACTGGCCACGAACGTCATCGAGGCGGCCGACCGGCGGGGCTGGACCGTGCTCATCGACCAGACCCAGGGCGACCGGGCCAAGGAACGCGTGGTGATCTCCGGGATCCGTGACCACCTCATCGACGGGCTGCTGTTCAGCCCGCTCGCGCTCACGGGCAAGGACCTGGCCGGGCGCGACGAGCGTACGCCGATGGTGCTGCTCGGGGAGCGCATCGGGACGGGCCGCTCGCCGTACGATCACGTCGGCATCGACAACGTGGCCGCCGCGCGGGCGGCCACCCTGCACCTGGCCGAGCGCGGCAGGCGCAGGATCGCAGCCATCGGCGTGCAGCGCACGGCCGTCGCCGCGACGGGCCGCCTGCGGCTGAAGGGCTACCGGCAGGCGCTCGCCGAGGCGGGCCTCCCCGCCGACCCGTCACTGGTCGCGCCGGTCGCACGCTGGGGGCGCGCCGACGGCGCCGAGGCCATGAGCCGCCTGCTCGACTCCGGCGCGCCGGACGCGGTCTTCTGCTTCAACGACACGCTCGCGCTGGGCGCCCTGCGGACGTTGCTCAAGCGGGGGTACGAGGTGCCGGGCGACGTGCTGGTGATGGGGTTCGACGACATCCAGGACGGCCGGTTCGCCACGCCCACGCTGTCGACCGTGGCGCCCGACAAGGCGCTGATCGCGCAGTCGGCGGTGGACCTGCTGGCCGAGCGGCTGAGCGGCGGGACGGACAAGGCGCACGAGGTGTGCGTGCCGCATCGACTGGCATTTCGGGAGAGTACGGATTTGTCCGGGCAAGAGCATCCCCGGCAACCAGCTCACGCTTGATGCCGGAGACGGTCGGCGGGCGGACGGTGCTTCACCGGCGCGGCGTCGGGAAATGTCGGTCACACACATCTGCTGTGGGCCGGGGGAACGCCGGCGAACGTGATCGATTTGCGCCAGCTCAACCGGGCCCGCACGACGAGGCATCCGCCCATCTCGTACGCGTTGACGAGCCGGCTCCGAGCGCTGTCGTACAGATAGGCGAAGGCCAGCAGGCAGAAGGCGGCGACCACCTTGTGCGGGATCCTGGAGCAGATGAGCTGGGCCCCGGCCTGGGCGGTCCACTCCCTGGCATCCAGGGTGGTCTTGATCTTCGCGGTCTGTGCCCGGCTGAAGTAGTACCGGCAGGAGAGATCCCGGCACTGCAGCCCCACGGAGGCGGCCGTGTCCCGGGCGGTCGCCGCGGGAAGCCGGGGGCTGTGCAGCGTCAAGATCAGAGCGAGGGACGCGAGGACGGCGAGTGCCTTGCCGGAGAGAGTGCGAAGCATGAGTGATCACTCGCTTTCCGTGGCCGGTCGAGCAATTGACTGGGACGAATCGGACGGGTCCGCGCAAAGGCGGTCCGCCAGGAGCCGCCGGCGGGTGGCAGCGCCGAGCAGGGCGAAACACACGCCCCAGCCGCCGATGGCGAGCACGGCGGCGATCGGTCCGAGCATCGCCAGGGATGGTGTGAGGACGACGAAGACGTACAGGCCGGTGATCAGCGGGGTGAAGCGCCCGATGCCCGGCCAGTCGCGGCGGCGCACGGTGGCCACGCCCGCGACCAGCAGGCCGAGACCGGACAGCGGGGAGGCGATCGCGAAGATCATGCCGGTCGCGTCTGCCGAGACGAGGGCCGCGAGCTCGGCCGGAACGAACACGGCCACGGCCACGGCGGTCGTCCGGAAGCCGACCCTGGCGACCAGGCCGGATGCCGATCGTGCCAGCAGGAAGAACCCGGCCGCCTGGGGCACGTGCATGACGGCCAGGCACACCGTCCACCAGGCGGGTGAACGGCTGTCGAAACCGAGCGGAGAGACCAGGACCGCGACGAAGGCGGCCGCAGCCTGCAGCAGGCCGCCGATGATGAGCCAGGGAGCGGGGTGCTTCATGGCGTTGTTCCTTCCGTGAGGGCCGCGGGATCGCCCGACGGCCGCGACCGGGGTGTGAAGTGACATTCGGCGTCCGGAAGGTTGTCCGGCAACGGACGCGGACAGTTCGTCCGAGCGAGCCGTGGAGCCGCAGGTGATGGCCTACGCTTCAAGGCACGAGGGGTGTCCGGTGCCGCCGGACACCTGGTGGGGTCGGCGGTCGGCTGGGGCGAGGTGCTCGGGTGCTCGACGATTCGGATCCCCGGCTGCCGTTCGCGCGGCGGCTGCGGGCGTTGAAGGACGCCGCCGCGGTCTCGGTCCGCGAGCTGGAGGCGGCCAGCGGCCGAACGCCGCGCCGTCGTGCCGGGCAGCCGCCGTTGACGCTGAAACGCAGCACGATCGCCGGAATGATCAGCCAGACCCGCCCCGTGCGGCCGGAGCAGGAGCATGTCGAGGTCTTCGTCGACACCTGCCTGCGCCTCGCCCGGCAATCCGGCCGGAGCCTGCCCGCCGAGCTGAGCGAGCCCCAGGCTTGGGACGCGGCCTACTGGGAGCTGCTGGTGCGACTGGCCGAAACCCGCAGCGACAGGCGGCTGGCCGGCGAGGCCGCCAAGCGGCTGCGTTCCATGCCGGAGGCACCCGCGCGGCCCGCCGGTGAACCGGTCGGCGACGGCCCAGGGCAGCGGATCCGGGACGGCCACGGTTCAGCCGGTCCGGCCTCCGTTCGCGCGGCGGCCGAGGCGGCGTGGTGGCCCGCGCCGTCGCCGCCGTTCCGCGTCCGGCGCAGGACGGGCCCCGCGCCGGTGACGGCGCAGGCGATAGCGGCCGCCAAGGAGGTGCTGGCCGGGCTGGTCGGGCAGCAATGGCGCGTGGAGGCGACGCTGCGGTCGCTGGACGACCCCGACCCCATCCCGGTGCGCTGGCGGCTGACCGACGACCTACGGCTGATGGACCATCCGGCCAACCTCACCCCCGCCTCGTTGCCGCTGACCGCCTCGAGCGACGACGTCTCCGCACTGGCCGGCCGGTTACGCGCGATGCGCCGCCAACGCCTGGTGATCCTGGGCGGCCCGGGCACGGGCAAGACCACGCTGGCCGTTCAGCTGCTGCTGGAACTCCTGGCCACCCGCCACGATCATGAGGAAGAGCCGGTGCCGGTGCTGTTGCCGGTCGCCGACTGGGACACCGCGGTCTTCCCGCTGATGCACGACTGGCTGGCGGCGCGGCTCGCGCAGGACTACCCGGCGCTGCGCGCCACGGGCCTGGGCTCCGAAGCGTCCGCGGTTCTGGCGGCACGCGGACACATCCTGCCGGTGCTGGACGGCCTGGACGAGCTCCCCGCTGCGGCCCGGGCGGCGGTCATCACCACTCTCAACCGTTCACTCGGGGCAACCGACCAGCTCATCGTGACCGGCCGCACCCGCGACTACCGCAGTGCCGTCGAGGGCGCCGGTGACGTGCTCACCTCGGCGGTGGTCATCGAGCCCGACCCGCTGGACCCCGCCGTGGCCGCCGGATACCTGCGGCGCTGCCTGCCGGGCCGGCCGCACCCGGCGTGGGAGCACATTCTCACCGGCCTGACGGGCGCCCCCGCCGACACGGCGGACCCCGTCGGCACGCTGGCCAGCGCCCCCGCCGATACCGCGGACCCCGTCGGCACGCTGGCCGGCGCCCCCGCCGATACCGCGGACCCGATCAGCACGCTGGCCGGGGTCACCGCCACCCCGCTCGGGTTGTGGCTGCTCAGAGCCGTCTACATCGCCCCGCACGCCGACCCGGCCGCCCTGCTCGACGCCGCCCGGTTCCCCGACCCTGCCACGCTGCGTGCCCACCTGTTCGACCGGCTCATCCCGGCGCTGATCGACACCCGCCCGCCCAGTGCCCTTCCGACCGATCTGTTCCGGCCTCGGCACCGCCACGACCCCGCCCAGGTCCGGCACGTGCTCGGCTACCTCGCCCACCATCTCACCCATCCCCGCAACCCGGACGGCACCCCTCGTACGCGGGATCTGGCCTGGTGGCGACTGGCCGGCAGCACCCGTACCGTCACCCCCGTGATCCGGCTCGCCCTGGGGCTCATCGTCGCGCTCATGATCGCGACCGTCGCCACGGTCGCGACCGGGCTCGCCGAGGGCTTCGCACCGTTCCCGGTCCTCGGGCTGGTCTACGGGCTGGCGTTCGGACTCACCGCGGGCCTCGTCATCGCGTTCGCGGCGCGCTCCTGGGCGCGGCAGTCACCAGGTTTCGCCGACCTGCGGTTACGCGGACGCCGGTTCAGACCCAGGTTCAGGCCGGTACGAGGGCTGCTCCTCGGCCTCGCCACCGGGCTGGCGATGGTGGTCATGATGTGGCTCACCGTCGATTCCCTCGCCGCCGTGCTCATCGCCGGGGTCTCCTCCGGCCTGGCGGTCGGCCTCGTCCACGGTTTCGCGGCCGGATTCGCCGCATGGGCCGAGGCCCCGTCCCCGGCCGGAAGGGCCAGCACCCCCCTGACCAGTTGGCGTGCGGACCGCACGCTCAACCTCGTCCGCGCCGCCACCGTCGGCGCCACCGCCGCCCTGACCGGCGGCCTGGCGGGCGGGCTCGCCGCCGGGCTCGTCGACACCCCCGCCTTCGGAGTCGCCGTCGGGCTGACCTACGCGCTCACCTTCGGCGTCACCGCCGGGCTCGCGGCCGGACATCACCACGCCTGGATGGCCTACCAGATCGCCACCGCCCGCCTGGCCCTGGCCGGCATCCTTCCCCGCGCGCTGATGTCCTTCCTGGACGACGCTCACCGGCTCGGACTGCTCCGCACGGTCGGCCCGCTCTACCAATTCCGGCACGCCGAACTCCAAGACCATCTGGCCACCCTCCCAACGCCTCCGCCGCCGACCCGGCGATGAAGACGACATGGAGCGTCAGGCCCACCCGCGCCGCTTCGCCGGGTCCCGCGAAGTCACACGGGCCAGCCCGGGCCGTGCAGGAGCTGGCGGCTATGGTGGGACCTCCTTGTGAAGCTTGTGAAGGGACACCGGCACGCAGGGCCCGAGCCGCTCGGCTCTGCTCGGCCACGCGTTGCGGAGAAAGGGGACGGGCTGCCGCATGGTGGGAAAGCCGCACTACCGGCGCGTTGTTGTGTTCGGGGCGGGATACATCGGTCTGGTGACCGGTGCCTGCCTCGCCGACCTCGGCCACCGGGTGGTGGTCCGGGACATCGACCCGGAGAAGATCAGGCTGTTGCAGGCCGGCGATGTGCCGATCTACGAGCCGGGCCTGGGCGACATGATCGCCCGGAACAAGGAGCGGCTGAGCTTCACGCTGGACCTGGATGAGGCCGTCACCGGTGCCGAGATCGCCTATGTCTGCGTGGACACGCCGCCGTCGGCTTCCGGTGATGCGGACCTGTCACGGGTCTGGTCGGTGGTGACGGCCCTGACGGACGCCGCTCACCTGCGGGCCGTGGTGGTCAAATCCACCGTGCCGGTGGGTACCGGCAGCCGGGTGCGAGCCGCGCTGGATGCCGCCGGGCTCGGCCACGTCGGCTATGCCGCGAACCCGGAGTTCACCGCTGAGGGCCGAGCGGTCACCGACTTCATGCATCCCGACCGCATCGTCATCGGGACGTCCGACGAAGCGACCGCCCGGCTGCTCACCGAGCTGCACGAGGGCGTGGACGGGCCGGTCGCGGTGATGAGCGTGCGCTCGGCGGAGATGGTGAAGCTCGCGGCGAACGCACTGCTCGCCACCAAGATCAGCTTTATCAATGAGATCGCCACCTTGTGCGAGAAGACCGGGGCCGACGTCGAGGAGGTGGCTCACGCCGTCGGACTGGATCATCGCCTGGGACCGCACTTCCTGCGGCCCGGTATCGGCTGGGGCGGCTCGTGCTTCCCCAAGGACAGCGAGGCGCTGCGGCAGCTGGCCAACAACACCGGCTACCACCTGCAGCTGCTGTCAGCGGTGATCGAGGTCAACAATCTGCAGAAGCGGCGGGCGATCCAGAAGCTCAAGGACGAGCTCGGCACGCTGGCGGGTGCGCGGGTGGCGCTGCTCGGCCTGACGTTCAAGCCGGGGACGGACGACATGCGCGAGGCGCCCAGCACCGTCCTGGCGGCCCGGCTGCTCGCCGAGGGGGCCGAGGTGCACTGCTGGGATCCGATGGCCCGCCCGGCCGCGGCCGAGCCCTGGACGTCGACAACGCGCCATGCGAGTGTGGAGCAGGCGCTGGAGGGCGCGGACGCGGCGATCATCGTCACCGAGTGGCCGCAGCTCACCCAGGTCGACTGGACGCAAGCCGTCGCGACGATGCGCCGGCCGGTGCTGTTCGACGGCCGGAACCTGCTGGACCCGGCGACGATGCGGGCCGCCGGCTACCACTACCTCAGCGTCGGCCGACCCTGACGGGCATGACGCTCGCCTCCTGAGCCGCCCGTTCCCCCGGCGGGCGGATCAGGCGGGCCCGGCCCGCCGCGGCGACCGGACTGGGGACGCTCTTCACCGACCCTGCTCACGTCCTGCGGGAGCGGGCGCTCTGGAGGCTCCTGTACGACACGGCCGCCCGGGCCGAGGAAATCTCCCCCTCAACGTCGAAGACCTCGATCCGGAGTTCCGCCGCGCCCGGGAGGTCTCCAAGGGCGGCGTCATCGAGTACGTACACCGGGCCACACCCACCACCCCCACTGCCAGGCCGACGGCGTGTGCGGCGCGAGGCGCCGACTCGTGAGGTCGGTGCCGGCCAGGGGCTGCGCGGCGAGCCGGACGATCAGGCGGGAACTTCCCTCCCCGACCCTCACCTGCCCGCCCTCGGCACGCCGCACCTGGATGATGCCGCCGACCGAGTTCTCCGCCGTCGCGTCATAGCTCTTGCCGTTGCCCGTGATTGCAAGGCCCTCGACAGAACGCCCTAAGAGGCATTTATTGCGTGTCATTCATCCGTGAGCTCGACTCAGCGGAGATGCCGCCAAAAATTCGGCTCCAAAGAGGCGTTGGGATGAGCCCGGCTGACGTCGCAGGACATTAGAGTGCCACTCTTCCGTTTTTCTTCTGTCCGTCTTCCGTCGCAGGTGAACGATGGAATTCCCGTCTGGGAAGCCGCTTTCCCCCGCCGAGCGAACGAAGAAGATTGCTATCGGAGCGGTTCCAGAATTCGCCGCCGCCCGCAGATGTCGGGCGAATCTGCTATACCTCTCAAGGCCGCGCGAAATGCGCGTGGCATTAACGGTCGCGGAGTGCCTGACGCAGGTCAGTAATCACCCGCGTCGTCGAGACACACAACGTTCCGGAAAGGGATCCGCATGTCCATGTACGAACGGCAAGCCCCCACCCAATTCGAAGACCGGCGCGCCGCCATGGCCCCCCAGAGGCCGGCGAACTTAACCCGAGCGGTGTACGCGGCCATCGCCACGGCGGCGCTCAACGTGATCAGCGCCATCGGAATCATCGTCTCCGGCACAGAGGCGATCAAAAAGCAGATCGCCGCGAATTCGGACATGGGCTCTGCCCCCGTGAGCCTCGACGAGGTCGACATCCAGAGCGACCGGTTCGAGGGGCTCCAGATGATCTACTCCGGGCTCGCCTACAACACGATCTTCTGGTCGCTCGTGCTCGTACTGCTCGCCTGGCTGGCGCTGCGCGGCGGCACCGCCGTCCGGATCTTCGCCACCGTCATCGTCATCTTCTCCGTCCTGTTCAAGGTGGTGAGCCTGTTCATCACCCTGCCCACCCTCACGCTGGTCGCCGACGTGCTCGTCGCTGTGCTGGGTGTGGCCGCGACCATCCTGTTCTTCGGTGCCGGTGGCAAGGCCGCCCGCCAGGGAAGGTGACCCGCTCCGCCTTATGGCTGGGACCCCAATGTCCGGGTCCGAGCCATAAGGCGTGCAGTCGCACCACTGGAGCGGCGGCACCACCGCCACGGTGCGTGACCGCCAGTTCGCCGAGCTGATCGCCGACCTCGCGTCCTGGTAATGCCCGTGGAGTACACCGGCTTCACGCTCAGGCCCGCCGGCTGCTTCGACCGCAACCCCGCGATCGCCCCTCGCGCCCGCCGCGCCACGCGGCATGTGTCGCGCTCTCTCCCGACCGGCAGGCGTTCCTCTGCCCGCCATCTGGGACCCTGCCGTGTCGCCGTGTCGCTCGCCTTAAGTGACTAATCAACTACTGACTGTGCATGATTAGGGGGTTGTCTTCTCAGAAGGGATCCGCTATGCGTTCCATCCTCGCCCTGCTGACCGTGGCCGCCACGGCCGTCACGCTCACCGCCACCCCGGCCACCGCCGCCTCGGGAGCCGTGATCATCAGCAACCTCGGCGAGCCTGCGTGGGGGATCGGGGACCCACGGCCCGGCGACTGCCACGACCTCGGCCCGGGCTACCATGCCGTGATCAACGAAACCGACGGCCCGATCCTGGTCTACTCCGACCATGCTTGTGCGGGGGAGCCCATGCTCGTGCACGCCTACGACAGAACCCAATACGGCCTGCACTACTCCTTCGAGGCGATGACCTGACCACCGCTGTCATAGCCGCGCGGCCGCACTGCGCCTTTTCCGGAGCGGTGCGGCCGGCTTGGCAGAACGCCCCTTGCCGGGCGACGCGATCTGGCTAGACGCGCCGCATGCTCAAGGCGATGCCCCGGCCGGCGAAGAAGGACGCGAACACCTCGATGGGGAGCCTCGCCCGGCGGGCGTCGGGGGTGTGTCCGGATGGGTTGTGCAGATGTAGCAGCCCGTGGTCGTGGCCGGTGATGAGGACCAGGTGCCCGCCGCGGCCGGGTGCGGGCACCTCGGGCCGGCGGATCTCCTTGTGGACGGAGGCGATCACCAGGTGCCCGTCCGCGAGCAGGTCGGGCAGTTCGGCCGCGGCGAGATGCGGATGCACGTCAGCGGGCATGCCGTGCTCGGCGCGCACGTAGTCGGCGAACGGGGCGTAGATCAGGCCCTTGATCTGGCCGTCGTCGTCCTCGACATAACCGCCGTAGTCGCGGCAGCCGCGCAGAAGCTCCAGAAGGGGCGGCGCGTGGCCATCGCGATGATCAAGGGCCATGTGCAGGCAGGCCATCCCGCAGCAGTGCCGGCACCAGCGGCCGTACTCCGCCCGGGTGTGTGCTCCCGAAAGGCGCCATCGTGGATCGTCGGCGGGATCGGCTCCGTCGTAGACGATGGCGCCGATCCGATCTGCGCTCATGTACTGGGTGTACAGGGTGACACCCTCATGAACTGCCTGCTGACTGCTGCCCGCTCCGGGCGTGCAGACCAGACACCCCACCATCTCTCCCAGCAGCGGTTGCGCGGCCGACCGGCGACCGGAACGTGGTCCAGGAGATGTCGCCCCCGGACAGGACCATGCCCATTGTGCCGGAAGTGATCGCGATCCGCCGCCGCTACCGGGCTCGACGACGACCTGGTTGATGTCGGACGGCAGTGACGGCAAGGTGCCGGCTCCGTGCACCGGCTTCCTCGACCGACCCGGCCGCGGCCCCGGACGGAGGTTGTCGCATCTGGTGTCGAACCCCTGGTCGAAGGCGTTATGATCAAAGCGACATTACGCCTGCGACGAGGAACGATGTCGAGCATCAAAGAGGTCGCCCGGCTCGCCGGGGTCTCCGTCGGCACGGTGAGCAATGTGCTCAACCGGCCCGACATGGTGGCCCCCGACACCCGGCTGCGGGTGCGGGCCGCGATCGCCCGCCTCGGCTACGTCCGCAACGGCTCCGCCCGGCAACTGCGGGCCGGCCACAGCCGGACCATCGGCGTGGTCGCGCTCGACCTGGCCAACCCGTTCTTCATCGACGTGCTGCGCGGCGTCGACCGGCGAGCCGTTGTTCCGCTGGGAAGGTGGCGCCGACGGATTCGGCGACGCCCAGGTGACCGCGTCCTACCTGCACCTGCACTGGGCC
>NZ_JBSGFQ010000184.1:0-17762 GCF_053603495.1 Nonomuraea sp. NPDC004186
CGGGCCGCCTGTGGCCACCAGGACGGCAAGCGCCACGACCGCTAAGGCGGTCAACAAGGGTCTACGTCTGGACATCGCGCAACTCTCTCTGCCGATCCGGTGTCGGCGTACGTCGATGGGAGGAACAGTCGCAGGGGGTTGAAGGCGCCCTCCGGTCGGCATGCCGCTCTGCCGTCGGCCGAGCCGCCGCAGCGTGGCGACCGACCGTTGTCTCAGCGCGGGGCCGTGACGATGGTGTGGCCCAGGTCAACGCGGTGACGAGCGCCACCGTGACACGCCTGGCCGCGGCTGCGGGCGAGTGCCGCGTACGGCGGGCGGGCAGGGCGAGGTCTGCTGCATGTTCCTTCTCCTGGGGGTGGAGACACGGCTGGACGAGGGGGGCCTCCGTGTCGGGCGGCATCGGCGGCGGAACTGCTCGGAGCCGATCCGGAAATGCGTTATCGGTAACACCACGATGTAGGGCTGCGCCCGCCGCATTGTCAAGGCGCGGTGAAAGTTTCATCGTGGCTCGTCGGCGGCCATCGCGACCGCATCCCTGGTCAAAAACGTGCGGAAGGCGTCCTGCCGGAGAGCGGTCCCCGAGGGGAGAAGGCTCGATCTTGACAGGCCCCACCGGCGTCATATTTGCTCCGCTGCACCACACCTCAGTCCTTTGAAGGGGGATAGGACGGCCTCATGTGTGATCGATCACATACCGCCCTAGAAGGAGCAGTAGATGGTTTCCCTGTCACGGCATAGATCCTTCTTCACCGCCATCGCGATCGCATCGCTGCTCGTCCTGGGCGCGGGACGACCGGCGATGAGTGCCGACTCCAGCACAACCACGCCGTCCGGCACCGCTGCGGCGACTGCCGGGTGCGGGAAGGCCCCAACGCTGAGGAACGGCACGAACCAGATTCAGAGCGGTGGCAAGAGCCGCACTTACATCCTGCGGATCCCCGACAATTACAACAGCAGCCACCCTTATCGGTTGATCTTCGGTCTCCACTGGTGGGGCGGCACTGCCACGGACGTGGCCACGGGCCAGACCGTGCAGCGGGACGTCTGGGCCTACTACGGCCTGCAGCGGCTGGCGAACAACAGCACGATCTTCGTCGCGCCCCAGGGGCTCGACAACGGCTGGGCCAATGCCGGAGGCGAGGACGTGACCTTCGTCGACGACATGATCAGGCAGATCGAGGCGGATCTCTGCGTCGACACGACGCAGCGCTTCGCCGTGGGGTTCAGTTACGGCGGAGCCATGAGTTTCGCACTGGCATGTGCCCGGCCGAATGTCTTCCGCGCGGTCGCGGCCCAATCCGCCCCAGGGCAGATCAGCGGGTGCAGCGGTGGCACCCAGCCCGTCGCATACCTCGGGGTTCATGGCATCAGGGACAACATCTCCGCTGGAAGATCGTTGCGCGACAGGTTCGTCAGGAACAACGGCTGCACCGCCCAGAACCCGCCCGAGCCGGCACAGGGCAGCCTGACGCACAGGGTCACCACCTACTCCGGGTGCTCGGCCGGGCATCCGGTCGTCTGGGCGGCGTTCGACGAAGGTCACATCGCCGCGCCACAGGACGGGGCCGGCGGCGACAGCGGCTCGCGGACCTGGGTCCCGGCAGAGGTGTGGAAGTTCTTCACCCAGTTCCAGAGCGGCCAGGACCCTGATCCGGACCCGGGGACCGGAGCCTGCCGGGTCGCCACCACCGTCAACTCCTGGAACAGCGGCCTGACCGCGGACATGACCGTCACCAATACCGGCACCGCCGCGATCAACGGCTGGTCCCTGGCCTTCACACTGCCCGGCGGGCAGGCCATCACCTCCGGCTGGAACGCCACGTACTCGCCCGCCTCCGGTCAGGTGACGGCCAGGAACGTCTCGTACAACGCCAACATCGCTCCAGGCGCATCGATCAGCATCGGCTTCCAGGCCACCCACACCGGAAACCCTGCCAAGCCGACCTCATTCACCCTCAACGGCGCGACCTGCACCGCTGCCTGATAGGCAGCGTCCGCTACTGGGCCGGGCGCGAGTTTCGGGGCGCTGGATCAGCCCGTCCCGGCGGGCCCGACGTCGAACTTGCCGAGGCTGGGCGCCCACCGGACATGTACGCGCTGATGGCGGGCCTCACCGGACCGGCTGAGGCCCGTCATTCCCGGACGAAGGAGCACCCATGTTGGAGCAAGGCGCTGCCGCCGCTGGGCCGCGGTGATCGTCATCCGGGTGACGGCCCTCCTGGGCAGCATGACGGTCAGCCTCGACACGGCTGCCTCAGCCGCCGTCGTGGACACCAACGCCTGGTACGCGTTGGTCATGAGAGATAACGGAGTTGCTCGTGGGTGATCGGGCAGGCTTCGGGTTGGTAGCCGCTGGCGGGTGAGCATTCCGGGGTCCTGGACCTTGAGTCCTGTCCAAAGACCGTGTCCCTGCCAGTAGCGGGTTGCTCAATGTCTGTCCTGGGTGGCAGGCGCCGTGCCCTCGCCACGGCTGTGCGGACAGTGGTCAGCCTTGCGCGGAGAGGGACACGTGGTCCCAGTCGGCTCAGGTCCGCAGGCGCTGGTCGTACAGGGTCTTCATCAACTGGGTGGGCTGCTCGCCGAAGAGCACCCGCAGAGGTGGGTAGTCTGGGCCGACGATCATCAGAAGGGCGGAACCGGAGGTGGCGGGATTACCAGGGCTGCTGGAGCCTCTTCGGGCAGCCAGGACGGCCCTGACGCTGTCGTAGGCGGAGTCGGGTTCGGCATGGACGGCGGAAGAACCCGGCCCAGTTAGTGCTGAAGCCACCGATGTCGCCGATCGTGGAGATCTGGACGATGTGCCCGAAGCCTTGCGCGCGCAGGTGGGGCAGGACCGCCTGGGTGACCCGACGGAGCCGAACCCGCCGGGCGTAATCGTCGCGCCCAAGGCGAGAACAGCCCATACCTGCCCAGGTGTCTTCGTGCCGGTCGGCCGCCCCGCCTACCTCAAGCAGCAGGGCAAGGTGCGCCGCATCATGGTGTTGCAGCTGCAAGAGGCGCGGTGGATCACCGAGATCGCCAGCGTCCAGAACCTCTACAACCTCGTCAACCCGCCAATCGCAGGCCGTCTTGGACTACGCGACCGCCGAGGGCTTCGCCTTCATTCCCTGGTTCCCGATCGCCACCGGGCGGCCTCGCCCAGCCAGGCAGCCCGGTCGCGGAGATCGCGGCTGAGGTCGGCGCGACGCCGGCTCAGGTCGCCCCGGCCTGGCTGCTGCACATCTCCCCGGTCGTGCTGCCGATTCCCGGCACCACGTCTCTGGAACACCTCGCCGAGAACCTGCGGGCCCCAAGCTCGCCTTGCCGGACGACGAGGTGGCACGGCTGAACGCGCTTGCCTGACCGCACCGCTGGCGCCGGCCCCGAGCAGGTCGAAGTGCGATGGGCCGATCAGACGGCGGTGATGGTCCATTGGAGATTGGTGCTGGAGTCGGGACTCCACAGCTTCACATTGGAGCCGACGGTGGTGTTGCCGCCGCTGTCCAGCGCGGTGCCGGTACCGCGGTTGATGATCTGGTAGCGGCCGTTGCCGAGGTTGTTGAGTCTCCATTGCTGGTTGTTGCCGCCGTTCCAGGCGGCTTGCACGCAGGAGGCGCCGTTGGCGGCGTTGCCCCCGCTGTCGGCGACCATGCCGTTGGTGCGGTTGACGAGCCGGTGGTACCCGTTGCCCAGGTCGGCCAGCTGCCACTGCAGGTTGGTGCTGCCGTCGTAGGTCCACTGCTTGAGCGCCGAGCCGGAGGCGACGTTGCCGCCGCTGTCGAGGACGAGGTTGGTGGTGACGTTGGTGATCCGCACCCAGGTGGTCGGGAGAGGGCCCGAGCCCAGGGCGGGAATCTGGCCGTTGAAGGACAGCTTGACCACATACGCCGGGGCGCTGAACGGCGCCGTGGACGAGGGCATGGAGATGTGCAGGGCGGAACCGTCCTGGGTGCGGTTGGGCAGGTTGATGTATGAGCCGGCCGTGGGGCCCAGGAGTTGCGCCGAGGCCAGGTTGCCGAGGTTGATCCGGTTCGAGTTCAGCGTCGTGATGTCCAGGGTGCCGCCGGGCCAGCCCAGCACGGTGGCGTACAGCACGGTGCCGTCCTTGCTGCGGGTGAAGCGGATGTCCCGGTTGGTTCCCGGTCGTGGCTCGACGAAGGAACCTCCGCCCATCTTGGTCGGGCCCTCGCCGTAGCTCGTCCAGGCCCGGGTGGCGTAGATGGATTCACCGAAACGCTTCAGATAGTCCCCGATGCCCAGCAGGATCGACCGCTGCCCGGACGGGATGGTGCCGTCGGCCATGGGGGCGATGTTCAGCAGCATGTTGCCGTTCTTGCTGACCCGGTCGATCAGCGCGTGCAGCATGGCGTTGAGCGAGTAGTAGCCGATGCCCACGGTGTAGCACCAGCTGGAGCTGGAGATGCTGTCGTCGGTCAGCCAGAAGGGACTCTGGATGTCCGCCGGCCCGCCGCGTTCGTAGTCGAAGACCTCGCCCCTGGTGTTGAACCCGTCCTTGTAGGTGGCGACCACGTCCTTGTTCCAGGCGATGGCCTGGTTGTAGTAGGAGGCGAGGAAGTTCAGGCGCTGGGACTCGGGGACCTGGCTCAGGTTGAAGTCCTGCCAGATGATGTCGGGCTGGTAGCCGTCGATGACCTCCTTGAGCTTGTCGTACCAGAGCTGGTTCTCCGTGGCCCTGTCGAGCTGGCCGTACAGCTTCCTGAGGGTGGTGGTGGACTGCGACGGCGCCCACTGGTAGAAGCCGGTGAAGTTGAATGCGTGGTGCAGGGACACCAGCAACTTCAGGCCCTTGGCCCGGATGGCGTCGGCGTGTAACCGCAGCAGGTCGAGCCTGGGCCCGGTGGCCACCGAGTTCCACTCGTTCACCCTGCTGTTCCACATCGAATAACCGTCATGGTGTTCGGCCACCGGTCCCGCGAATTTGGCACCGGCGTCGGCGAACAGCTGGGCCCACTCGTTGGGGTCGAAGTTGCCGCCGGCGGACTTCAGCTTCGGCGCGAACTGCACCCAGTTGCCTGCCTTGTCCCGGGCGCCATTGATGAAGTTGTGGTACGGCCACACCGAGGGATCACCGAAGACGCTCTTGTGGTGATTGTTCTCGTTTGAGCCGTTGTTGTACATGTTGCGCGGATACCACTCGTTGGCGAACGCGGGGACGCTGAAGACTCCCCAGTGGAAGTAGATGCCGAACTTTGCGTCCTGGAACCACTCCGGAGCCGGCGGGTGCTGATCGAGCGATGACCACGTCGGGGTGTAGCTGCTCGGAGCACTGACGGCTCGCGCGGTGCCGACGCCCAGCAGGCCGCCGGCCGTGGCGATCCCGGCGGTGGTGAGCAGCCTGCGGCGACTGAACGGGAATGATGACGATGCCATGGGCGGAACCTCTCAGGAGGGGGAAGCCCCTGTCAGGGGTTGAAGAGGTTGTGAAAATCCATAGAGCGACGTAGATGGGTGAGGCGTGAGCTTCAGTGGGTGTTAGCGATAACATAAATTCACGTCGGCTCTCCCGCAAGCGTTGGATCCTCCGCTGACAGGCGACTGAGATCTTGAATGATGGCGACAGCCCCGGTGGTCTGGGCCGCCCTTCGTGCCGAGCTTGCCGAAAGGCCCGGTGCGGCAGCGGCCAAATGGGCAGCGCAGAAGAGGAAATCCCAGTTGAAGGGGAACGCCGTCTTGCGGGGGAGGTACGGCCGACCCCGCGAAGTCGCCACATCGGCCAGGTAGTAGGGGCGGAAAGAGCATGTCCGGAAGAGGGTCCGGGAGCACTTGGCCGAATGGCCCGGTCGTGAATCTTTCATCCAGCGGACGTGCGTTACCGCTCACATCACCCTGCTGAGGCGGCCCCGACGACGTGGCGGGATTTCGCTCCCGTTCCAAGATGAGCATCTACACGGGTGCATCGCCGTGCAGCGGCCTGTGGCACCCGCCGGACCGGCTCGGACGGCTGGGCTTGACAGGTGTGATGGAGCATCTAAACGGTGAGGTTATCGATAACGAGCAACCGGACATCTCTACGAGGCGGTGTGCTCCCGCAGCGCCGCGACCGCGCGGCGGTATGGCTCCCCGGCCTGGGACCGGCTCTTGCCCGTTGTCGGCGGCCGTGGCGCCGCTGGTCAGCGCGGCTTCAGGGCGGTGCCTGGATGTGAAGGGCAGCAGTGATGCACCGGGGACGGCGCTGGACATCTGGTCCTGCAACGTCCAGAACCAGAAATGGAGCGGCACGACTGGAGGCGGCGGCAGCACTCTCGTCGTGGACGCGGGCACCGTGGTGCGTCCGGTCACGCGGGTCGGGTCGGGAACACTGTACGGACTGTCCGACGCGAACACCCCACCGGTGTCGATCATGCAGCCGCTGAAGCTGCACCAGCACAGGCCCAACGGTTCGCCAGTTCCGGTCGGCGACACGCTGAACGTCTGGAGGAACGCCGCTGCCATCGGTGCCGTGATCACCGTCGACAGCTTCCATGGCTTCCCGTACCGGTGGACGAACTGGAACAACTGGTACAGCCGGATCGACAAGATGATCGCCGCGGCCAAGTCCGCGGGTGTCAGCAACATCGGCGCCTGGGAGCCGTGGAACGAGCCGGACTGGACCTGGCCCTCGGCGTCGGGTGTCTCCTTCAACGAGGGGTGGGTCCGCACCTACCAGCGGATCCGGCAGAGCGAGCCGAACCAGGCCATCATGGGGCCGAGCCATTCGCGGTGGGACGTCAACTGGATGCGGTCGTTCCTGAACAACGCAAAGGCGACCAACACCGTGCCTCAGATGGTGTCCTGGCATGAGCTGAGCGGATGGCAGCAGGTCACCGGCAACGTCCGGGCCTATCGGGCGCTGGAGAGAGAACTCGGCATATCGCCACGTCCTATTTCGATCAATGAGTACGCGCAGCCCGCCGAGGTCGACGTGCCCAGCAGCGCGAACCACTACGTGGGGCAGTTCGAGCGCGAAGGCGTGCGCGACGCGGAGCGGGCCTTCTGGTACGAGTGGGGCACCCTCAACGGGCAGCCCACCGCGTCGTACTGGATGTACAAGTGGTACAGGGATCAGACCGGCAACATCGTCAAGGTCACCCCCACCGCGTACGACGCGGGCGGCAGGACTTTCAGCGTGGTCTTCGGCGGTCAGACCGGGAACAACTCGATCCGAGTGGACGGCATCGGCGGCCTGGGCTCGTCGGTCACCGCGTCCCTCGAGTCGGTGCCCGGGTCGGGACGCACGACGAATGCGTCCGGAGCGACCTGGGTGTGGTCGAACGTGTACACCGTGACCAACGGGAGCGTCACCGTCCCGATCGCGAGCCGGAACGCCGACGGCGCCTACCGCCTGGTCCTGACACCGGGATGAGCCGATGACGGGAGGGCCGTGGGCGTCCCTCGGATGCCGCCGGCATTTCTCCCGCTCCAGGTGGACCAGGGCACTGGCATGGTTGCGGCGCCGAGAACAGGCCGTGGCCGAGCGGGACCGCGCCGTGGTGGATATAGCCGGTGGCCTGATCTCGACAACGTGCGTACGGGTCGAGGGCGGTCAGCGGGCTGCCCCCTGCTCAGAGGGGCAGCCGGGCCATCAATGCGGGACGCACAGGCTCCGTTGCGCGTGAAAGGCGAACGTGTGCGCATGCCTTACTCCTCCTCGAGCGCCAGATGGGGGAGAGACGCGGAGGTCGGGCAGGTCAGGCCCGTGCTGGGCCGCTGCTCTCCCGCACGATGAGTTCCGGCTCGCTCCACTCGGGGACGGCCGACGCGGCCTCCGGCGCCAGCCTGCGATACAGCAGACCGAAGCAGGCTCGGCCGAGTCCTTCGAAGTCGAGCCGGACGGTGGTGAGTGAGGGGTTGAGGTAGGCCGCAGGTGGGGAGTCGTCGAAGCCGACCACACTCAGGTCGCCAGGGATATCTCGCCCGGCTTCGCGCGCAGCTCGCATGACGCCCAGCGCGAGATCGTCGTTGCCGCACAGGACGGCGGTCACCGAGCGGTCGGCCACTAAGGAGCGTACTGAGAGATAGCCGGAGCGGGGGGTCCAGCCGCCCTGCAGCGGCTCGGGAACGGGGAGTCCGGCAGCACGCAGCGCATCCTGCCATCCTCTGGTCCGTTGGGCGAGCGGACTGGTGGAGGAGGGCATGGCCAGGTAGTGGACGGTTCGGTGCCCCAGGCTCAGCAGGTAGCGGGTCGCGTGCGCGGCGGCGGCCCGATCGTCCAGCCAGACCTGCCATGGGTCGGCGTCCGGGTCGTCGTCGGAGCGGTATGCGACGGCGGCTGCCATCGGGACGTCCGGCGGCAGCGCGCGGAGCGCGCTCACTCCCACCTCATCGAAGGCGATCACCATGACCGGCTCCCCTGGCCGATTGAGCCTCAGGGCGATGTCCGTCTGCTGGGAGGCCGCGTCGAGCACGCTGATTCCCACCGAGAAACCGGCCGCCCTGGCCGCCTCCTCCATGCCGCGCAAGGTGGCGGCCGCGCCGTACAGGGCGGTGTCGGAGGTCAGCACGGTCACCGCGCGTGCTGGGCCGCCGGCCAACGTCTGAGCGAGCCGGTTGGGGCGATAGCCGAGATCGTCGATGACTTTCAGGACCTTGGCCCGGGTCGGCTCGCTGACCCGGGCCTTGCCGTTGATGACACGGGAGACGGTCTGTTGAGAGACGCCGGCCACCCGCGCTATGTCCCAGATGCTCACGGATCGGCCACGAGGAGGATCATCCGCTGGCATGTGACCGGTAACGCCCATGATTCAGAGCCTACTTGATGGCGGCCGCCGGCACCTTCTACGAAGGCGTGATGACCTCCGGCTATCCGTCTGACGCCACCGAGAACGCGGTCCAGGCCGACATCGTCGCCCGGCTACACGACGTCATCAGGCGGCCCCGGTGGAACGCTCACCCCCGGCTCGTCGATCTCGCTGCGCGCGACGACGGCCTGCTGCACCAACCGCTACGTTCGCCACCAGAACGACCAAGTCATCACGTCGGTGATCACCTCGTCCAGCTCGTCCGCCGACAAGGGCGACGCCTCGTGGATCGTGCGCAGCGGCCTGGCCAACAGCTCGTGCGTGTCGTTGGAGTCGAAGAACTACCCTGGCGACTACCTGCGGCACCGGAACTACCAGTTGCACCGGCAACACAATGACGGAAGCACGCTGTTCGCCGCGGACGTCACCTTCTGCCCGCAGACCGGCAAGAGCGGTCAGGGCACATCGCCAGCAACGGCGGCTCCCATAACTTCGACGGCTCCACCTCTTGGGCCGACGACGTGAGCTGGGTCGTCGACCAGCCCTGGGCATGGATTCCGGCGAGCCGTCACTGTTCCACGGGGCGGCTCTCCGCCGTTTCCGTTGATCCACCAGCCGCGGCTCGGACCGCGGTTGAGGCCGGCGACGGTTCCAGCCCTTGGCCGGGCCATTACACCCGCGGGACCGCCGGTCAACAGGAGCGGGCGGTCCCGGACGGGGTAGTTACCTGACGGGTGGGCAGCGAGCTGGCGCGTCCGACGTTCTTCAGCAGCGCGGCGGATCGCCAGGGACGCGTCCCGGCGGAGCACCGTCCAGGAGCATCAGTAGCCTGGGAAGACGCTGCGGAGCAGGTCGAGGTCGGCGGCGCCGGTCGTGGTCACTTTGCTGGGGGTGCGCTTGGGGGCGAGGCGGCCTGCGACAAGCCGAAGCCATGCCTCGGCGGGTAGGGTGATCGTGCCGTCGGGCTGCTCGGGCACGTCGAAGTCCACGCTGATCGGCGCCTGCAGGCGCAGTGCGAAGACGGAGGCGGGCTCAGCCGTCGTGACCTGGAGGACTGCACTTCGGCCGTCCAGCTTGTCTGCTTTGCCGATCCAGGCGAGCAGGTCAGGCTCCCCGTGCAGGAGGGCCGCGCTGGCGTCCGGGGCCAGCGCGGCGTGCTCGTCGAAGCCGACGCGGACGTCCCACGAGTGCAGGGCGAACTCACTGAGGCGCATTCGTGCCGCGGTTGCCACGTCGACCGGTGCGGGCAGGAAGCCCAATTCGATGCGGAGTTTCTCGCGGGTGTCGGCATCCAGCGACTCGTAGAAGCCGGTCAGGGTTTGGTTCGTCTGGAGAAAGGCGTCGGCACGCTCCCGCCGGGTCATGGCGTTCCACCTGTCCCAGACGGCCTGGTTGAAGTCATGGCCGGGGTTGGGCCGGCCGTCGAGGGCAGCCTGGAGGACGGCTCGGTGGATTTCGGCGCCACTGCCCAGGTGGCTGAGCACCTGTGAGATGTCCCAGTCGGCCGCGCCCGACGATCGGGCCAGGTCGCCGTCGCTGAGCTCGGACACCAGTCCGGCGAGGGTGTCGTGTCCGGTACGTAGTGCTGCGATGACCGTGTCGGCGTTTCTCATTTCTTCTCCAGAGGTTGATTGCCTGCAGGGATCAGGGTTCGTCCATGCGTCTTGGGATCATGAGGTCGATCATGGCAGCGCTGATCGCGACTGCGTGCGCGGTCGTCATCACAGCGTCCACTTCATCGACCAGGTACGGCCCGGCGAACTGGCCCTCCGCGACCCGCTTGCGGGAGTGCTCGACGCCGTCATCGGGGCCTTGGGAGGGATCGTTGGAGTTGATGTGCAGGAAGCGTACGCCGCGTGGCGCGTAGCCCCGCCCGGCCTGCTGCACTCGGTCGTGCCAGGCCCGGGAGAACGGGCAGTGGTTGCTGATGAAGACCACGACCGTGGCCTTCGCTCCCTCCTGACGCAGCGGGACTTCGACGCCCTTCACGTCCGGTAGAACGAAATCGGGTGCGGTGTCGCCCGGCCGTAGTGGCTGGGGCAGGCCGGGGGGTTCGGGCTGGTGCGCTTGCCCGGCGACACCGACGATCAGCCCGTCGTCCAAAGCGAACGTGAAGTCCATGGCATCCATCGTCTGCGACGGAGCGCCCGGGACGAACACCCGCATCTGCGCTCCGGGGCCGGTGGCACGAACTGTCACCCGCCCATCCGCGCCTCCGGGCAGCACGCTCAAGTCGATCTCGCCGAGCCAACCGGCGGGCATCGCGAAGGTGGCCGTGGCGACGACGGCGTCGATGCCGTGGATCTTGCGTCCGCCGAAGTCCATCACCACATCGGGCGAGAGCATGGCCCGCAGTCCTGGTGCCTGGTCGGCGGACTTCTCCGCCACGAACCAGCCCTGAACGCTGGCGGGCGCCTTGTCCAAAGACGTCACGCGGCCCCGAACCTCGCTACTGGCAGAGCGTCGCGCCAGGGGAGAGACTGCCGGCCCTGCCCAAGGGCACCTTCACCCTGACCGAGCTGTACCTGTTCGCCCATGCCGCGCTCAGCACCGGCCGCTCCCGCCACGTGGACGAGGGCACCATCGACATGGGCGCGGACGGCCGGGCCGACCCCGGCCCGCGGCGACATGAACGACACACCTTCTCGTTCCGTAGACCGTCCACTCCCTCGTGTGACCATCGGGCCGTCCGGTGCTCGCCTCCGGGCGCTTGATCGGTGTGGGTGGGGGAAGCCGGGCGGCTCAGTCGTGTTGCGGGTGGCTGCTGACCAGCGTGGTGAGCGACCTCGGTGCGAGAGTGACCGAAGTGTTGGGCCCGCGCTTGGAGACGAGAGCCTGGTTCCGCTCCAGGTTGTGAGTGGAGTCGGTCAGGTAGGCAGCGGGGCGCTTCAGGTCGACGGTGGTGGTCACGGACTCGTGGGAGGTGTTGAGGATCTCGACCACTTCGGTGCCGTCGGTGTTGCGGTACGCGGAGACCTTGAGCCCGTCGCCGGTGCTGTTCACACCGAGGCGTACGGCGTCCGGCCGGATGAAGCGGCTGTAGGCGGCGAAGGCGTAGAGCCTGGATGAGACGCGGTAAGTGCCGTTGGCGTCGTCGATCTGGATCAGCGCGGCGGTCTTGCCGCGCGAGCCGCCGAGCCAGTAGACGAATCCGGTGCTGCCGGAGAGGGCGAGGGTGTTGTGGATGCGTTCGGCGATGTTGATGCCGTCGGTGACCTTGCCGCTGTCCCAGGTTTCGTTCCAGCCGTCCGCGACGCTTGACGGAGCCCACTCCGACATCCAGGTGCGCTTGGACGTGGGCAGCGGGAAGTCGGCTCCGCTGGCGTAGCCGTGGCCGGACATGACGTCCAGGTGTTCGCGTGCCTCGGGGTCGTTCTCGATGGCCTGGGCGTACGCCTCGGAGCTCTTCCAGCCGATCGACTCGCAGCAGACCACGTTGAGGCCGGCCTGGTCGGCGTAGGGGCCGAAGACCTTGACGAACTCGGCCGCCTGGGCCGGCGTGAAGCGCATCGAGGCGTATTCGGTGGTCCAGTCCGGTTCGTTCAGGAAGGCGATGTCGGAGATCTTGATGCCTTCCTGCTGGTAGAACTTCGCGTACTGCACGAGGTAGCGGGCGTAGGCCGCGCGCCAGTCGCCACTGGCACAGGTCGTGCCCTGCAGGCCGCACAGGTTGCCGCCGTTGACGTCGGTCCCGTTGGTCTTCATGTAGCCGGGGGCGCTCCAGGCGTCGGCGTAGAACCGCTTGACCCCGCGCCGCTGGGCCTCCTTGGAGAACCACACCTGCCCGCTGTCCCAGCCGTCCCAGGTGTACTTCGGCGGGGCGTCCGGGCCGCCCGGATCCGCCGGCTGGATGGACAGCATGGAGTCGTAGACGTTCGTGGCCGAGGAGCCGATGCCGAGGCGCAGGATGCTGGGCGCGGCGCCCTTGCGGCGATCCAGAAGGAGGTCGAGCACCTCTTTCTGCTTGTCCGCCGGCAGGTTGTGCACGAGAGTCGCGCGCTGGAACGCGGTGGAGTAGCCGAATCCGTCGATGGTCTGATGCGTCTGGGTTCGCTGGATGTCGATATCCGGTTGAGGGGCCGCGCCGGCGCCGGCAGCCGGCCCGGCCAGGGTGATGGCGGGCGTGAGAGCCGCCACGAATGCGAGGGATCGAAGCACCCTGCTTCTCCTTAGATCTGTCCGGGGGGTGGTCGAAGTCGAGAGGAGTGACAAGTGACAACGGGTGGCGTCGCAGTGTTCGGCCAAGGAGGGAGCGATCATGGCGCCGCATAGAAGTGATCGATCACTTTACTCGCTGCTGTAGATTAGTGATCGATCACTTCTGCGTCAATGGCTTGTTGGCGGGGACCGGTTAGGCTGTGAAGCGCAGCGCGAGGAGAGGGGTCCCTTGGACGAGGCTGAGACGCCGCGCCTCACGATCCATGAGGTGGCCCGGCGTGCGGGTGTTTCGCATCAGACGGTTTCTCGGTATTTCCGCCACAACGAGAGCTTGAAACCGGCCACCCGCGCGAAGATCGATCTGGTCGTTCAGGAGTTCAACTACCGGCCGAACCTGGTCGCGCGTTCCATGCGCACCCGGCGTACGAACCGGTTGGCGATCACCCTGCCCGCCTCCACCTACCTGTGGCCGGCGCGCGTGCTCCGCGCCGCCTCCTCCGCCGCGCACGACGAGGGCTTCCAGCTGGAGGTCGTCAGCGTCGAGGGCGATCCGCGCGCCAGGGCGGAGCGGATCTTGGAGCTGGCCGGGTCGGGGCAGGTCGAGGGCATTTTGTCGCTGACACCCCTGGAGATCGACCCCGCTGCCTCACCGGTTCCCATCGTCGTCACGGGCGACTACGACGACATGCTGCGCGGGGTCAACGAACTCGCGGACGCCTCCCCGGTCCAGGAGATCGTCGAATGTCTCGCCTCGCTCGGTCACCGGGTCTTCTTCCACATCGCGGGCGCGCAGAGCTGGCCGTCGGCCCGTAATCGCAAGGTGGTCTACGAGCAGACGATCGAGCGCCTCGGGCTCACCTCGTACGGCGTGGCCCTCGGTGACTGGAGCCCTCAATCCGGCTACGACGCCGTACGAGCGCTGCCGGACGGGTGCGGCGTGACGGCCATTGTCGCCGTGAACGACCACGTGGCCATGGGTGCCGTACGGGGAGCGCTCTCGCGCGGCTGGGGGGTTCCCGGCGAGGTCAGCGTGTTCGGCTGGGACGACGAGGAGCTGGGACGCTTCGCCACTCCCGCGCTGTCCACGGTGGCCGTGGACAGGGAGGTGCAGGGGCGGGAGGCCATGGCCAGGCTCATCGCGAAGGTACGCGGCGAGCCGGCGCCCGAGTCTCCCGTACGGTCGATCAACCGGGTCATCGTTCGTGAGACGGTCGGCCCGCCACCGCCCGCCTGAGAGTATTGAGCCGGGCAGCACCGATGTGCTAACTCTATGGCGCCATGAGTCCTTTCAGCCGAGAGCTCTGGCGATGAACGAACCATGGCCGGCCGATCCGCCGGCGATCATGATCGACGATGAGGTCCGGCATCAGACGATCGACGGGTTCGGTGTCTCCACGGCCTTCCGGCGCAACGAATTGATCAGGGCTCTGCCGCGGGACAAGCAGCGCGAGATCCTCGACTTGTGGTTCAGCCGGGAGAAGGGGGCCGGGCTCACCATCCTGCGCCTGGGCATCGGCTCGGCGCCGGCCGGCAGTCCGTACGACGACATGGTGTCGATCCAGCCGGAAGACCCCGGCGGCCCGGACGCCCCACCCAGGTACGTCTGGGACGGCGACGACAACAGCCAGGTCTGGATGGCCAAGGCCGCCCAGGAGTACGGCGTCGAGCGCTTCTTCGCGGTTCCCTGGAGCGCGCCCGGCTACATGAAGGACAACGGCGAGGAGAAGAACGGCGGCAGGCTGAAGCCCGAATGGCAGCGTGCCTATGCCGACTACCTGGTGCAGTACACGAGGTTCTACCAGCGAGAAGGCGTCCTGATCACCGACCTGGGCTTCGCGAACGAGCCCGACTGGACCGCCAAGCACGCCTCCATGCGCTTCACCCCGCAGGAGGCCACCCAGTTCGTCAAGGTGCTCGGCCCCGTCGCCTCGGGCATGCGGGTGGTGTGCTGCGAGTCGGTCGGCTGGACCGAGGCCATGGCGTACACGACCGCCATCGAGGCCGACCCCGAGGCTCGCCGCTGGGTGCAGGTCTACACCGGACACGGCTACGCCACCCCCGTGGACGGTCCGCTGCCGACGAACCGGCGCACGTGGATGTCGGAGTGGAACCCGAACGGCACCACCTGGAACGAGAACTGGTACGACGGCAGCGGCTCCGATGGCTACACGATCGCCTCAGCCGTGCACGACGCGCTCACTCTCGGCAACGTCTCGGCCTACCTGTACTGGCTGGGGGCTTCGAAGGGGAGCACCAGGGCACTGCTGCGAATCGACGAGGCGGAAGGGGTGTACCGCGTCTCGAAGCGGCTGTGGGCGGTGGCCGCGTTCAGCAGGTTCATCAGGCCGGGCGCGGTCAGGATCGGGGCCAGGGCCGCGGCGCCCTCGCTGAGGGTATGCGCGTTCCGCAACCCCGACGGTTCCCGCGTCGTCGAGGTGCTCAACACCGGCCTGGCCCCCGTCACCTGGGCGGGCGTGAGCGAGACGGCCGAGGTCTACCTGACCGACGCGACCGCCTCGCTCGACTCCCTTCCCGTCTCGGACGGGGCGGTGACGTTCCCGTCACGCGCCCTGACGACGATCGTCCTGCGCTGAGCCCCGAGCTGCCGGGCGCGCGATGCGGCGCGACCTGGCAGCTCGGCTCGGCCCTGCTGCCGGATCAGGACGCGGGCAGCGGCGTCCAGGTACGCAGCCGCCCGCACATACCGAAGGCGCGAGGACCGGGCCTGGGCGTGGTCCTGACCACGGTGGCCTGCCCAAGGTGGGCGGGATCACCGTCCGCGATGGCCGCGAGCTGCTCGCGGGTGCGCTCGGTCTCGGCCGCGACGGTCTTGTCCCACAGCTCCTTCCAGGACGCGGCCCGAGGCCGGACGATCGTCGCCGCGAGCCGATGGAAGTCCGCCAGCGCCTGCCCGCCACGCTCCTCGACGTCCTCCAGGAGCTGCCGGAACCCGTCGATCGCCAGGTCCCGCCGGGCCCGCGCGGCCTCCGCCCGCTCGTCCTCGGACCCCTGCGCCGGCAGCGTGGCCGCGGCGAGGTAGGCGTCGCGATCGCGCAGGATGTCGGCGGGGAAGGTGAGGACGGCGTCGCCGGCCTCGGGCAGCCCTGCGTTCTGCATGATCACGACCAGGCGGAGGCCGTCCTCGTTGACCAGGCGGTGGATCGTTCCCGGCGAGAACCACAACACCGTGCCCGCTTGGAGCCGGTCCCGGGCGAAGCCCGCGGCGCTGAGGGTGTGCACCTCGCCGCGGCCCGCGGTCACGACGTACGCCTCGGTCGAGACGGTGTGCAGGTGCGGGGTGCCGCCGTGCACGCCGTCGGCGCACTCCCAGTCGTAGACCGCCAGGTCGCTGATCGAGGTGCCGCCGGGGAACAGCGGAGTCACAGTGCGAACTCCGCGCCGAGCTCGTCCAGCTCTGCCCGGTCGCACATGTGGTCGATGAAGACGTAGCGGTGCGCGAGTTCGAGGGTGTCGCCGTCGGCCAGCGCGATCTCCTCGTCGAAGGAGGGAGAGGGGCTGATCACGGCGAACGCCTCCTTGCGGACGAACCACTTGATCGGCACGGGCGCGCTGGAGTGCCCGGCGATGGCCAGCACGGTGCCGCCGCCGTCGATCTCGTCGTGCTGACCCGTGATGGCGAGCCAGGGCGCCTCGGCGCCCATCATCTCCTCCCCGCCCTTCCCGCCGGCGGCGATGATCGTCCCGCCGGTCCAGGACCGGGGGCCGCGCCAGAAGAAGCCCGCGTACCCGGCCAGCGGGCGGCCGTGCGTGGTGGGGCTGCCGAACTCGAGAGTGGCGCCGCGGACGTTGAGCAGCTGCGTGGTGAAGTCCAGCGCCCAGATGCCGCGCTCGGCGTCCACGCCGTGGAAGACCTGGCGGCGCTGTTCGGTGATCCACTGCTCGCCCTGCGCCGAGACCCAGTGCAGGCTCTCCGCGACCGTCACCCGCTCTCCGTCGGAGGAGAGCTCGGCGAAGTCGATGTGGTTCATGTGGCCGAGGTTGTCGCGCCAGTGGTAGTTCTTCTCCACCGAGAACGTGGGGCCGCCCCAGAAGTTCTGCCCGGACAGGTGGGCCCAGGTCATCTGCAGGCCCTTGTGCCAGCGGTGGTCGTGCGGCCGGTAGACCGACATGGGGGCGCCGGACAGGCTGCGGATCGGGTGAATGTAAGGCTTGGGCGATTCGGCGTCGGGCGCGTCCGGGTGGTAGACGTATTGCGCGATGTCCACGTCGCCGGCGGTGACGATCAGGGAGCTGTCCTCGTCGCGGACGCTGAGCTTGATTTCAGGCATGGGTGTTCTCCTGGTGCTGGAGGCGGCTGAGAGCGGTCGGCAGGTCGCCGCCGTTGAGCGAGTGGTAGAAGGGGTTCGTCTCGTCGAGCTCGGCCCGGGTGACGGGCCGCCCCGTGATGGCCGACTGGTACATGGCCGTGATCAGCTCCATGACGCGCCTGCCGTCGGCGCCGCTGGCCGGGGGCCGCTCCCCGGCCGACATGGCGGTCAGCAGGGTGGCGAGCTGGGCGCGGTGGGAGCTGCCGGTGTTCTCGGCCGGTGCCCAGCCGGCGATTCTGTCCTGGTCGGTGACGTGCGGGGCGGGCGTCCAGCGCCAGTGGGAGTTGTCGTAGCCGTAGAGGTGCTCGACCTCGACGGTGGCGTCGCCGAAGTCGAAGCGCAGGTAGCTCGTCTCGCGGGGGGACAGCACGCTGTTCACGATCGAGCCGACGGCGCCGGAGGCGAACCGGACGATCGCGAACGACACGTCCTCGGTCTCGACCCTGCGGCCGAGCGTCGCCGCCACGGCGTGCACCTCGTGCCAGTCACCGAGCAGGCTGAGCAGGAGATCCATCTGGTGGATGCCATGGCCCATGGTCGGGCCGCCGCCCTCGGTCTC
>NZ_JBSGFQ010000185.1:0-17717 GCF_053603495.1 Nonomuraea sp. NPDC004186
CCAGTCGGAGATGTCGCTCGACAGCAGCTCGACCTTGCCGCCGCGTAAGACGAAGTCGTTGCGGCGACCAGCAGCGCCGCCTGGCGGCCGGGCGCCGCGCGCAGGTAGCTCGCGGCCAGCTCCAGGGCCGCGAACATGCCGTTGCAGCCCTGCTTGAGCTGGGTGGACAGGACGCCGTCGCCGACCAGGTGGCGTTGCACGTACGCCTGGGGCGGCCAGCCCTCCGGGCCCTGATGCCAGGTCGAGACGTACAGCAGCAGGTCCAGCTCGGTCGGGGAACGCCCGCTGCGGGCCACCGCGCTCCGCGCCGCCCGTAACGCCATCTCCGGTGGCGGGACGTCACCGGCCACCGCGACCGCGGCGAGCCGGTGCAGCTCGACCTCCTCGGCCGAATACCACCCCGCCGCCACGGCCTGCTCCACGCTCACCGTGGCGGGGAGGTACGACCCGACCCCGCTGATGTACATGTCCGCCGTCTCCATGCCGCCTCCCGGGCTCGTCGAACTCGATCCTCGATGCGGGCGCCTGCTCAGCCGGGCCCGCCGGGGGCGTACTCCTGGGGGACGTCGAGGATCCGCAGGACGGCGCAGGCCATGGTGGTGCCGGCGCCCAGCCCGACGAGCAGCAGGTAGTCGCCGCGGGCCAGCGCCCCGGCGGCCATCAGGTGGTCGAGGGCGACGAACTGGTCGCTGACCCCGAGGTGCCCGACGCTCGCGCCGTAGTCCCAGGTGGTGTCGGCCAAGGTCAGCCCGAACCAGTTCACCCCCCGGTGCTCCAGGTCGTCCCAGCGCCCGTGCGGGAAGGCCACGCGCGCCACCTCGTCGAGGGTGATCCCCGCCTCCTTGAGCGTGCGGTCGACCAGCCCCATCAGCGTCGTCTGGATCGCCAGCATGACGTCGGCGCCGTCGCGGGCGAAAAGGCGCTTGCGGAACTCGCGGTTGCGGGCGGCGAAGTCGAGCGGCCGGCCCACGGTCGCGTCCGGCGGGAACATCGGCACGCCGCCGTCGTTGACCGACTCGGCCTCCGGGAGCACGACCACGTTGACCGAGCGCAGCTCCGCGAAGCCGGTGTCCGTGGTGAGCAGCAGCGCGCACCCGGCGTCGCCCATCACGTTGCCCTCGATCATGCGCCACCGGTCGACCAGCGGGGTGCCGTGGTTGTCGGCGCCGACCAGCAGCGCGCTGCCGCCCGGCCGCAGGTATCCGGCGGCGAGCTGCAGGGCGCTGAACAGCCCGCAGCATCCGTGCCGCAGCTCGACGGACAGGACGTCGCCGCCGATGAGGTGCTGCTGCAGGTAGTACTGCGGCTGCCAGCCCTCCGGCCCCTGGTGCCAGACGTCGGCGTACAGCATGAGGTCCAGGTCGCGGGGTGACATCCCGCCGGAGCGCTCGAAAGCGTGCCGGGCCGCGCGGAGCGCGAGCTCCGGAGCCGGTACGTCGCCGGCCACCGCGGCGCCGCCGAGGCGGAAGTACTCCATCTCGTCGGCCGGGTAGCGGCCCTCGGCGACGGCCGTCTCGACGCTGACCACCGGCGGCAGATGGACGCCGATACTGCGCAGGAAAATGTCGGGTGTTCGCATGCGTCCTCCTTCAGCAGTGCGAAAGGCCGTCGGGCCTCACTGGGGGCCCGCCGTCGCGGCGGGGTTCTCCGCCCCGTCGCGGAGCAGCAGCATCGGATCGCTCAGCTCGTACAGCCCGCACATGGGAGGGCAGGCCTCGTAGCCGAGGAGCCGCTGGATGTCCTCGGGGTAGCCGCGGACCGTGTCCAGCGGCAAGGACAGGTAATGGTTCTCCTCCTGCCGGAGGTTGCCGAGGTCGTAGGCGTACGACAGGCCGGTGCGCGGCGCGTCGGAGGCGTTGACGCCGGCGCCGTGGTAGGTGCTGCCGAGCCACAGCAACGCGGCGCCGGGCCGCATCTCGGCGGGCACCGCCTCGTCGTCGCGGGGCGCCCGCTCGTCGTCCCACCGGTGGCTGCCCGGGATCACGCGGGTGGCGCCGTTGCGCGCGGTGAACTCGCTCGCGGCGACCATGACCTGCACCCGGCTCTCCGGACCCGGGTGGGTACGGAGGTGGGCCGTGTCGTCCCGGTGCAGCCCCTGGAGCGGCACGCCGGGCCTGATCTGGATCGCCCGCGATATGCCGAGCTGGATCGTCGGGACGAGCTCCACGCGCTGCTCGCCGAGCCAGGCCTTCACCGGGCGCTGCAGGAAGTGCCGCGCGCAGCCGAGGAGGTGCGGCTGCCGCATGATCGCGATCGAGTGCCCGCTCCGGCGTATCAGACCCGGCAGGATCCGGGTCTTCTCGCCGACCAGGCGGCCGTCGCCGTCCGCCTGGCGTTCCAGGTCCGGGCCCAGGTCGTCCCACAGGCCGCGGAGCGTGCCGGCGTCGACGAAGTCCTCGATGATCACCGCTCCGTCCCGCTCGACGACGTCGATCGCCTCGGCGAGCGGCGCCGACCCGGGCAGCGTGGTCAGCTTGGGGTCACTCATCGCGAAGCCTCCTGTCCTGGGCGGCCGAACCATCGGGTGAGGGCTCTTTGCAGCGACGCCGGGTCGCCGGGCGTGCTCCAGGCGACGAAGCCGTCCGGGCGGATCAGCAGGGCGTCCGCCGGGGCCTCGGCGCATTCGGCCGTGACCACGTCGATCCGGTCGGCCCAGGGTTCGGCGAGTGCCCGCGGCTCGGGGCCGGCGCCGAGGTCGAGCAGCAGCGGCCGCCCGGTGCGTTGCAGCTCCGCGAGCCGTACGGGGCCGTCGGCGCACCGCAGCCGCAGATCCGGGCTGTAGCGCCCGACCAGCGGACCGGTCAGCGACGGGTCGCCCATGTCGTAGCTGATGTGCAGGTCGTCGATCAGGGAGGTGAGCTGCCGGTTCGCCTCGTCGCGGAGCAGCAGCTCCGTGAGCAGCCGGCGCAACGCGTCGACGTACGGGCCGGGGCGCATCAGCGCGATCGAGGCACGCTGGACCTCCAGCGTCTGCTCGCCGATCGGGTGCCGCTCGGAGTGGTAGGTGTCGAGCAGGTCCTCATGGCACCAGCCGCGCGCGACCGCGGCGAGCTTCCAGCCGAGGTTGAGGGCGTCTCCCAGCCCGAGCCGCAGTCCCGGGCCGCTCCAGTGCGAGTGGACGTGTGCCGCGTCGCCGACGAGCAGCACCCGCCCGCTGCGGTACGTCTCGGCCTGCCGCGCGTTGTCGGTGAACCGGGTGATCTTCTTGACCTCGGTGACCGTCACCTTGGTGCCGCTGAGCCGGCGCAGCGACTCCTGGAACTCCTCGAGCGTGATGGGGGCGTCCCGGTTCGCCGGCGGGCCGTCGAACTCCAGCGTGATGAACCGGGGCGGTCCCTCCTCGTACACGAGGAGCCCGCCGTCCTTGCGGAACCAGCCGGGGAGATGGAATTCCGGGTCGTCGATCTCGGCGAAGGCGCGGTATCCGGCCGTGACGCCGTCCGTGCCCGGGAAGGCGATGCCCGACAGCTTCCTGACCACGCTCCGGCCGCCGTCGCAGCCGGCGAGCCATTCCGCCTCCATCCGGTACGGCCCGTCCGGGCCTTCGACGTCGAGACACACCCGGTCGGCGTCCTGGACGAAACCGGTGACCGTGTGGCCGCGCCGTACCTCGACGCCCAGGTCCGCCGCGCGCCGCGCCAGGTCCTCCTCCAGGAGTTGCTGGGGCACCAGCAGGTCGGGGGACTCCGGGCGGAGCAGGAACATGGTGGCGAAATGCCGCGCGCCGGGGAACGCCTTGGGGAGCAGGCTGTCCGGCCGCCGCTCCCCCTCGGCGATGCGATCCTGCTGCTCGGACGTCAGCGGCGCGGCAGGCGCCTCGGTCACCCCGATCATGAGACCGCGACGGTCCATGATGTCGATGGCCCGTCCGGTGATGCCCTCGGCCTTCGGGCGCCATTCGATCGCGGGCAGCCGTTCGAGCACCACCACCGGAACGCCGTGGAGGGCCACCTCACACGCGAGCATGAGCCCCACCGGTCCCGCACCGACAACTGCGACCTGCGCATCCAGATACGCCATTAACACCTCTGCTGGAGGAGAGAAAGAGACTGCTGAAAAAGCTGCCGGGTCGCCACTACAGACCGGCGATACTCACGGCGGTTCGCAACGTGAGTGTTGACAGATGTGCCTCCGGGCGGTCAGCGCCGATGCTAATCGGATGATCCATAAATGACTAGTGGTGTCATTTTTCGGACTCACCATGCATAATCATCAGCGCCGATGATCAACGGCGTGCCGGGCCGGCGCGCAGGTGGGAGGTTGCCGGATGAGTGATGGTCGGAAGGCCCAGCCGTTGGAGACCGACCGGCCCAATCCCTTCGACCCGCCCGTCGAGCTGCGGAAGCGAGCCCCGCTCAGCCGGCTCGCCTATCCTGACGGGCACGTGGGCTGGGTGGCGACCGGGTACGCCGTCACCCGCGCCATCCTGGCGGACCCACGCTTCAGCACCCGGCGCGAGCTGCTGCACCAGCCGGTCGGCCGCGCGCGCGCGCAGCAGCGGCCGACGCCGGCCGAGCCGGGGATCTTCCCCCACATGGACCCGCCCGAACACACCCGGTACCGCCGCCTGCTGAGCCGCCATTTCGGCCCTCGCCGCGTCGCCGAGCTGGCGCCCGCGATCCGGCGGTACACCGCGCAGGCGCTCGACGCCATGGCGGCCGCCGGGCCGCCCGCAGACCTCGTCGCGTCGTTCGCCGTTCCGGTTCCGGCGCTGGTCATCTGCGAGCTGCTCGGCGTCCCCGCGCAGGATCGGCACGTGATCCAGGCGGCCACGGGAGTGATGAACGACCTGGACTCCACACCGGGCCAGACCGCCGAGGCCGTGATGTCGATCACGGAGACGGTACGCGGCCTCCTCAAGAGCCTGCGCGCCGGATCAGCCTCGCCGGACGACGGGCTGCTGGCGCACGCCGTGGCGACCGGCGGCCTGAGCGACGACGAACTCACCAACCTCGGGATGGTGCTGCTGGCCACCGGCCATCTGCCCACGTCGAGCATGCTCGCGCTCGCGACCTTCGTCCTGCTGGCGGACCCGGCCCGGCGAGCCCGCCTGGCCGCGGACCCGGAGCTCGCCGAACCGGCGGTCGAGGAGCTCCTGCGGTACCTGTCGATCCTCCAGTTCGACGTACGGCGCACCGCGCTGACGGACGTCGAGCTCGGCGGCCAGGTCATCGCGGCCGGCGAGACCGTGGTGCTGGCACTGCCGGTCGCGAACCGGGACCCGGAACGCTTCCCCGACCCGGACACCCTGGACCTGACCCGCTCCGCGACCGGGCATCTGGCCTTCGGGCACGGCATCCACCAGTGCCTCGGCCAGCATCTCGCCCGGGCCGAGCTCCGCATCGCGCTGACCGCGCTCTTCGAGCGCTTTCCCGACCTGCGCCTGGCCGTTCCGGTGGCCGAGGTGCCGACCCGCGACCGCATGGCGGTGTACGGGGTGGACCGCCTGCCGGTCACCTGGGGCGCTGCCCCGGCGGACCGTTCGAGCGAAGGGTGACTTCGGATCATGCGTTACAGGACCTTGGGCGATTCCGGCCTGCGAGTGTCGGTGGTCGGTCTGGGCTGCAACAACATCGGCTCGCGGATCGACGTGACCCGTACCAGGGAGGTGGTGGACGCGGCGATCGAGGAGGGCGTGACGCTCTTCGACACCGCCGAGGCGTACGGCGCGGTGCACGGCGCCTCCGAGGAGATCCTCGGCGAGGTGCTGGCCGGCCGGCGGGACCAGGTGGTGCTGGCCACCAAGTTCGGCAGACCTGGCGACCAGGGTGCGGCGTGCGGAACGCTGGGCGGCCGGTCGTACATCCGGCGCGCGGTGGAGGGGTCGCTGCGCCGCCTGCGTACCGACTACATCGACCTTTACCAGTACCACTTCCCCGACGGCGTCACCCCGATCGAGGAGACGCTGGAGGCCCTGACCGAGCTCGTGCGCGAGGGCAAGGTCCGCTACGTCGGCAGCTCCAACTTCGCCGGCTGGCAGATCGCCGAGGCCGCGCACGTGGCCCGCGCGAGGGGATGCGCACCGTTCGTGTCGGCGCAGAACCACTGGTCGTTGCTGGAGCGCGGCGCCGAACGCGAAGTGGTGCCGGCGGCCCTGCACTACGGGGTCGGCGTGCTGCCGTACTTCCCGCTGGCCCACGGGCTGTTGACGGGGAAGGTGCGGCGCGGGCACGAGCCGCCGGCCGGGAGCCGGCTCGCGGAGCGTCCCCACCTCGTCACGCCGGAGAAGCTGGACCGGGTGGAGGCGCTGACGTCCTGGGCCGACAAGCACGACCGGTCCCTCCTGGACGTGGCCATCGGCGCGCTGGCCGCGCTGCCCGGCTGCGGCTCGGTGATCGCCGGTGCGACCGCCCCGGAGCAGGTCCGGGCCAATGCGGCCGCCGGCGCCTGGGAACCGACCACCGAGGAACTCGCAGAGATCACCGGGCTGATGCCGCTCCTCGCGGCGGTTTGACGGCGCGAGCCCTCGAACATCAAGGCGTCATTTTCGCCAAGCTCGCGATCTCCTGGCCCGACCCGCCGTCCACGGCCACCCGCCCGGCCGCGACGAGCCCGTCCAGCACCCGCGAGAACTCGAACAGCTGCAGCCCCGACAGTGCCTGAAGCTTCCGCAGCTCGGACGTGCCGTTGGCGCGGAGCACGTCCAGCAGCACCTGCTCGGCGGGCGGCGCCTGCTCGAAGGCGGGCCGCAACGACTCCACCAGCTCCCGCAGGACCTTCTCACCGATCAGCGCCTGCAACGACAGACCCAGCACGTACGACTTGACCTGCTCGGGAAGGGTGGCCTCCCGTCCCGAGCGCAGGGACGCGATCCGATCCTCGACCACCTTGACCTCGGCGGGCGTGAAGTTCTGCAGCGCCGCCACCGCGTAATGGAACAGCGCGTCCGCGCCCCGCTCGAACGGGAACCCGCCCATGATCTCGCCGACCCCCTTGGACCGGATCCTGGCCCGCCCCCGATCCACCGCCCGGTCGGCGGCCGACAGGATCACCGTGAGCACCGCGCTCGGCCCGACCCCGATCACCTGGTTGCCCGCCGTGACGTTGAACAGCGAGCTGCGGAACAGCGCCCCCGACCCGAACCCCGCCGCCAGCACCTGCGTGAACGTGACGCTCTCCCCCGTGGCGCCGAAGGTCCACCCGAACTGCGTGACCGTCCACAGCGCCGCCGCCGCGCCGCCCGCGTTGACGGCGACGTAGAAGGCCGCCGGCACCGACCACAGCGCCCCGGCGGGGTTGTCGCGATACCGCGACACCAGCTCGGCCAGCGCGACGAGCGCGCCGATGAGGACGACCGCGAGAAAGGGCGCCCACATGGCTCACACCTCGCGATACAGGTGGACGACCTCGTCGCCGGGAGGCCCCTTGACCGTCACCAACCCTTCTTCCGTCAGCTCGGCCAGCACCGCCGTGAACTGCAGGAACGACAGCCCAGCCCGGTCCTGCAGGTCCGCGATGCGCATCTGGCCGCCGGCGTCGACCAGCGCCCGGACGGTCTCGTGGGTGCGGGGCGAGCCGAGGGCACGGCGGAACGCGGAGCCCCCGCCGTCCTCACCCGTGGCCCTCGACAGGTCGTGCACCGAGCTGTCGCCCCGGCGTGGAGGCGGAGGGACGTTCGACGGTCCCGGAAGGCGCTCAGACGACATGGGAACCCTTCTGTCAGCCTGCGCTCACCTTGCGACAGCCGGTAGCCGGTGTCAATGTCGGCTCGACCACCCGTTGTCATTCCTGCGGTCGGCCGGCTCGACGCCCAGGTCAGGCCGGAGACGGCCGTGTCCTGGCCGCGCGCACGACGGCCGTCCCGGCCCGGAGCGCGGCGACGGGGTCGGCCGCCTCGTCCAGCTCGATGAGCACGATGCCGGCGCCGGGCGTGCGGGACATCGCCTCGGCCCACCCGCGCCAGTCCACGATTCCCGTGCCCAGCTCGGTCATGTAGGGCTGCTGCTGGGCGAAGACGGTTTCGTCGATGGTGAGCTCGACGTCGATGGGCTTGACCGCGTCCTTCCAGTGCGCCAGCGCGATGCGCTGGGCGTGGCGGCGCGCGACGGCGACGGGGTCGCCGCCCCCGAGCGCGATGTGGCAGGAGTCGGGGCAGAGCCACACGTAGCGGGGATCGGTCAACGCCATGAACAGGTCGATGTCCCTCTCGTACCAGAGGGTGCTGTTGGACTCGGTGTGGAAGGCGAGCTTCACACCGTGCCGGGCGACGGCCTCGCCGGCCACGTGGGCGATGTCGGCCATCCGGGTCATGTACGCGGCGTCGACGAAGAAGGGCGGGCGCGTCCCGAACGTCTGGCGCATGGGCAGCCCGGCGACGAGGAGTTCCGCGCCCACGTCGGCGAGGAAGGCGGCGTGCCGCTCGGCGTCGGCGACGATCGCGGGCAGGTTGTCGCCGTCCCGCCAGTCGGGTGCTTCGCTCGCGGCCATGAAGGCGCTCACGACGGACAGGCCGCGAGCCTGGAGTTCGCGGCGGAACGACGGCGCGTCGCCGAAGGCCCGCAGGGCCGAGTCGATGTCGCCGGGCGCGAAGGTCAGCTCGATGCCGCTGACACCGGCCTCGGCCAGCGCGTCCAGCACCCGCTCCCAGAACCGGTCGGGGTTCTTGAGTGCCCATTCGCGGAAGTCGCCGGCCGAGTCGAGTCCCCAGAACCCCGGGTGGTAGAAGGTGATGATGTCGGTGGCGAAGCGGGGTTCGGTGGTGGTCCCCAGCGTCATTCGGTGCCTCCGCGGGCGTTGTAGACGGTGACGCCGCCGCTGTCGACGGCCTTGCGGTAGTCGCGGAACACGGCCAGCGCCTCGTCCCGGAGCACGTCCCGGGTGACCCGGATGCCGCGTGCCTCGAACTGCTCGGCCCAGTCCGCGCCGAGCGGGCCCTCGTCGAACGTGGTGATCTCCTCCAGTTCGGGGCCCTCGCCGGCGACCACGAGCCCGCGGATCCCGGACCACATGGCCGCGCCGTAACACTGGATGCACGGACGCCAGTTCACGACCAGCTCGTGTGCGGGCGACCCGTCGCCGCCGAGGTCCCAGCCGCCGACCGCCCGCTGGGCGAGTCCGAGCGCGACGACCTCGGCGTGCGCGCTGGAGACGCCGGAGGCGAGCACGACGTTCACGCCGACCGAGACGATCCGGCCGGACTCCGGCTCGGCGACGATCGCGGCGAACGGGCCGCCGTTGCCCTCGCGCCAGTTGCGGTCGGCGAGGCGGTGCACGAGGCGCATCCGGTCGTCGCGGCCGGGGACGAGGGCGGGCACGGCGGCCAGTTCGTCGTCGATCCACGCGGGCAGCGCAACGCGGTATTCCTTGGCGATGTCGATCACGATCGTGCTTCCTCTCGGTGTGCGGCCGGCGCCGCGTGTCGTCCTGCGACGGCGCGAGCGGCCCGCACCGCGGTAACCGCGCCGGTCAGAGTGACATTGGCGGCCATCGCGGTGGGGATCACACCGTTGCCCGCAACGTACAGGTTGTCGAAGCCCCACACCCGGCCATCCGGGTCGCACACGCTCGTGCCGTCGTCGGCCAGACCGGCGCGGACCGTGCCGGTCTGGTGCAGCGACGAGCCGGGCGGCAGCAGCGCGCGCTCGGTCGCGGGATCGAACGAGCCGAACTCCTCGGCGATCGACCGGACCTCGTCGAGCGCGCGGCCGATCAGCGCGCGGTCGGCGTCGGAGTAGCCGAACTCGACGGTGATCCGCGGCATTCCGGCGAGGTCGGTCCGGGTCTCCGAGAACACGAGCCGGTTCTCGGGGCGGGACTCGACGGGGGCGTACAGTCCCAGGCCCACGGAGTACGCGAGGGCGTCGCCGCCTTCGTCCACGTACGTGCGGTTCATGATCTGTCCGTGGAACGGCTGTGCCGCTCCGTTCTGGGGCAGCCAGAGCGAGTCCGTGCTGAACTCGCCGGGGCGCGGCAGGGGCAGGTCGCCGCGGCCGAGGCCGTACCGGTCGAGGTCGAGGAGCACCCGGGCGGTGACGAACGCGTGCTCGTTGAGGTAGCGGCCCAGCGCCGCGGGCCGGATGCCCGAGGCGAACAACAGCTGCGGAGTGCGCAGCGCGTCGGCGCACACCACCACGGCGTCCGCCAGGAGCTCCCACTCGGCTCCGTCGGCGACGCGGCGCAGCCGGGCCCCGGCGACCCGCCCCTCGGAGACGAGGAGCGTCGTGGCCAGCGTGCCGGTCGCCAGGGTGAATCCCGGGTCCCCGCCCGCCGCGATCGCGGGGAAGATCGTCCCCGGGGCCGTGCGCGGCATGGGACCCGACGCCGTCGCGGTGACGGCCATGGGCATCGGCTGCGGTCGCCGGTCACCCGGTCCGACGCCGTCGAAGCGCCGGCGCAGGACGTCGAGCACCGTCCGGCCGACCTCGGTCGGGCCGATCGCGGACGGGGTGACGGCGAGCACCCGGCGGGCGGTGTCCAGGTCCGCCGCCCAGCGGTCCGGATCGCCGAAGTCGAACACCTCGGCTCCGGCGGGCCAGGGCGTCGCGGCGGTCCAGTGCACGCCCATGCCGCCCGCGTTCCACGCGAGCGCGGTCGCCGGCATCGCCTCGGCGTCCTCGCCGAAGGCGAGCGCGTGGAACATGCCGGGCGTCAGGTCGGTGAGGCCGCCCGCGACCTCGCGCACCACCTCGGCGCCCGTGTACATGCCCTGGATGCCGGTGGCGACCCGGTCGTTGTAGCGCGACCAGAGGACCGGGTCGTCGAGGTCGTGCAGGTGCAGGCCGGGGACCTCCCCGATCGCGTTGCCGCCGTCGACCATCGTGATGTCCAGCGCGGGATCGGCCTCGCGCAGCAGCCGGCCCACGACGGATCCCATGATGCCGCTGCCCACGATGAGGACATCGGTGCAGGGGGTGTCGGTCACAGTGAGACTCCAAGCTCGTGCCGGATCATTGACTCGGGGTGAGTGGGCCGAACAGTTCGGTGTCCATCCGGTCGAGGGCCAGCTTGACCGCGCCGACGAGCGGCGCGTCGCGGCCCAGGCCGGTGGCGCGCAACTCGACCGCGGGGGCGCGAGCGTCGCGCATCGCCGCGCGCACCCGGGGCAGCAGCACGTCGGCCGCGTCCTCCAGGCCGCCGCCGAGCACGATGAGCGACGGTGCGATGGTCCACGACAAGGTGGTGAGGATCGAGGCGATGTTCTCCACGAATTCGTCGACCTCCGCCAGCGCGGTCGCGTCACCCGCCCGAGCGGCGTCGAAGCGGCCGAGCGCGACGCTGCGTTCGGCCGGTTCCGGTGAGGTCAGCCAGGCCACCGGGCGGTTCTCGATGGAGCCGGTCGGTATCGACCGCGCTTCGACGATCTCGCCCGCGGCGCCGTCCAGACCCCGGTGCACGGCTCCGCGGATGAGGATGCCGAGGCCCGCCCGGTTCCCGAGGATCGCCCATACGACGTTGTCGTGGTCGTTGGCGACGCCCCGCCAGCGCTCCGCGAGCGCGCCGAGGTTGGTGTCGTTGTCCGCGAACCAGGGGATCCGGATGCGTTGCCTGAGCTGTTCGGGTAGGTGCACGCCTTCCCAGCGCGTCGTGTGGACCAGGCGCCGGACGACCCCGTCGTCGTCGATCGCGCCGCCGCTGGCCACCGCGCCGGCGCGCAGCCGGTCCGCCGACCCGCCCGCGTCGTCGAGCGCCGCCAGCACCAGCGCCGCCGTGTCGTCGAGGGTGGCCTGCGGATCCTGGTAGGAGCGCAGCAGCCGGTGCGCCCGGCCGACGATGCGGCCGCGCACGTCGGCGATGACCGCGGACACGTCGGAGGTGGTGACGCAGACGGCCGCCAGCAGCGCGTGTTCGGCCCGCAGCTCGTAGCGGCGGGCGGGGCGCCCGGCGTAGCCGCTGGTCGGCACGCGGTCCAGCTCGGTCACCCAGCCCGCCTCGACGAGCGAGTCCAGGATGAGCTCGATGGTACGGCGGGACAGCCCGGTCTGCTCGGCGAGCTCGGCCAGCGTGATCGGCCCGGCCGAAACGGCCAGCGCCCGGAGGGTGACCGAGGTGTTGACCCGCCGGACGGCGCTCTGGTTCATCCCGGGCATCAGCACCCCTCCACCGCCCGTACGACGGGGTCGTACACGCCGGTGGTGTCGGCCGCGAGGGCCGCTCCGGGCCGGCCGTATTCGCGCGCCGGATCGCCGGGCCCGCCGGTCGCCCGCGCCCAGGCCGGCTCCCGGCCATGCACGAACCCGGCCAGATCGGCGTGCATCAGCGCGGCCAGGTCGGCGGGCGGGTTCGGTCCGAGCGCCTGGGGGACGCCGGGCGCGTCGAGCACGTCGAAGAAGAACGGCAGGTCGGCGCAGTGCGCGGCACCGCCGAGCACGGGAGACGGCCATTCGAAGGAGTACAGCCAGGTCCCGGCGGCGGCCTGGCGGCGGGCGGCCGCCGTGCGCGCGCAGGCGGAGCGGAACAGGGCGTCCGTCACGCGGGTGCCCGCCGCGCGGGCGGCGGCTCTCGCCTCCTGCTCGGCGCCGCCGTCGAACTCGTCGGCCGTCGCGCCGAGCAGCACGGGCACGTCGTGCCCATGGGCGGCGAGCCCGTCGGCGATGGGCACCGGCAGGAGGTCGTCGCCGACGCAGGGCCCGAGCACGAGCCCGCCGCCGCCTTCGTCGCGCAGGTCGATGACCGCCTGCTGGATCTGCTCCACGGTACGGCTGCCGAATCCGGTGGCCGTCGGCGGGACGCCGAGCCTGCGCCCGAGCCGTTCGAGGAGGTCGCGGGCGGCGTCCGCGTCTCCGCCGAAGAGGCCGCCGGACAGGCTGACCGCGCGGTGGAAGCGGCCTCTGCCCGCGGGTGAGGAGAGCAGCGCGAGCACCGCCGCGCCCCCGGCCGACTGGCCGGCGACGGTGACCCGGTCGGGATCGCCGCCGAAAGCGGCGATGTTCTCCCGCACCCAGTCCAGGGCGAGCAGCAGGTCGAGCAGCGCGAGGTTCGGCCGAACGCCGTCCAGCGGGGCGAATCCGTCGACGCCCAGCCGGTAGCCGACGGTGACGCAGACGACGCCGTCGCGGGCGAAGGCGCGGCCGTCGTACCACGGGCTGGCCGGGCTCCCGGCCAGGAAACCGCCGCCGTGGATCCACACCATGACGGGGAGGGGCCCGCGGTCGTCGTCTGGGGCCGGGGTGACGATGCCGAGGTTCAGCACGTCGTCGCCCGGGATCGACGGCTCCGGGATGGTCGTCGTGGCGAACAGCGGCACGCGCTGCGAGGTGGCGCCGTGCCGGGACGCGTCGAACGGCTCCGGGAACCGGCCACGCGGGACCGGCGGGGCGAACCGCCGCACTCCGGTGGGTGCTTCGGCGTAGGGGATGCCGAGGAAGCGCCTTACCTGGCCGGCGCGGCGGCCGATGATCGTGCCCGCGGGGGCATGAACGGTGACCGGCTCGCCGGGCGCGTCGTATGAGTCCATCCGATCATCCAACACGGCTCACCGCATCCCCGTTCCGGCGACGCCCTGAACGAAGTAGCGCTGCAGGAACAGGAAGAGCACCAGCACGGGCAGCATCACGACGATCGCACCCGCGAGGAGCAGCCCGTAGTCGGTGACGTGCGACGCGGCCTGGCTGGTGGCGGCGAGGCCGACCGGGAGCGTGTAGCTGGACATGCTCTGAGCGACGATGAGCGGCCAGATGAAGTTGTTCCAGGAGGCGAGGAACGACATGATCGTGATCGTCGCGACGGCGGGGCCGGCCAGCGGCAGGAAGATCCGGAAGAAGATCCGGAACTCGCCGGCGCCGTCGATGCGGGCCGCTTCGAGCAGTTCGCCGGGGATCGACATCGCGTACTGCCGCATGATGAAGACCGACATCGGCATCGCCACGCCGGGCAGCGCGATGCCGGCGAGGGTGTCCGCCAGACCCAGGTCGACAGTGATCACGAACTGCGTGACGAACACCGCGGTGAACGGCACCATCATCGCGGCCATGACGGCGCCGAAGGCGAGCCGCTTGCCCGCGAAGTCGAGCTTGGCGAGCGCGTAGCCGGCGGCCGACGCGGCCACGATGTTGCCCGCCACCACGATGATCGCGACCACGATGCTGTTGACCATGTACCCGCCGAATCCCTCGGTGGCGAACAGCCGGGTGAAGTTGCCGAGGGTGACGTGGGCCGGGAGCCAGGCGCCGGGGTCGGAGCGGATCTCGTCGAGGCTGCGCAGCGAGCCGCTGATCACCCAGACGAACGGAAGCATGGTGAGCAGCGCGCACAGCACCAGCGCGCCGTACAGCAGGGGCCGGGTGACGGACCGGCGGCGCACGGCGACCCGGGCGCTGATCATTTCGGTGTCCCGCACCGTGGCGACGGTGCTCATGCGCGGGGCCTCAGCAGCCGGAACTGGACGACGCTCACCAGCATCACGAGGACGAGCATCACGAAGGACGCGGCCGAGGACGTCCCGAGCGCCCCGGACCCGAACTGGTGGTAGGTGTACAGCGCCACCGATTCGGTGGAGCCCAGCGGGCCGCCGTTCGTCAGCAGGTACGGCTCGTCGAACACCTGGAGGTAGAAGACGGTCAGCAGCACCGACACCATGAGCGTGGTGGGCAGCAGCAGCGGCAGGGTGATGTTCCTCAGCTGCCGCCACCGGCCGGCCCCGTCGAGGGCGGCGGCCTCGTACACGTCCTGCGGGACCGCCTGCAGGCCCGCGAGGAACAGCACCATCGCGGTGCCGAAGTTGCGCCAGATCCCGAGCAGGATGACCACGGGCATGGCCAGGTTCGGGTCGTCCAGCCAGTTCGGTCCGGCGAATCCGACGGCGCCGAGCACCTTGTTGACGGTGCCGCCGGCGTTGAAGGCGTACTGCCAGATCAGCGCGACGGCCACGATGTTCGTGACGACCGGTGCGAAGAAGACGACGCGGAACGCGCCGCGCAGCCGCCGGATGCCGGTGTTGAGCGCGAAGGCCAGGGCGAACCCGATCCCCATGGTCAGCGGCACGCCGACCACCACGAAGAGCGCGGTGTTGAGGATGTCCCGCAGGAAGCTCTCGTCCTGGAACAGGCGGAGATAGTTCTCCAGGCCGGTGAAGTCGACGGCGAACGGATCGCGCAGATCCGTGCCCCGCAGGTCGGTGAGGCTGAACCCGAGCGCGGCGACGGTGGGGACAGCCGTGTAGAGCAGGAACACGATGGCGAACGGCGCGAGGAACAGCCAGGCGACACCCGTCCGGCGGGAACCCCGTGGCCGGCGCGCGACGGTGGTGGTCATGTGCGCCTCACCGCGTACCCGTGCCGAGGCTCTCGGCGTACGCCTGGACGCTCGCGGCGGCCTGCTCGGCGGTGCCCTTGCCCTTGGCCACCGCTTCCATCTCCTTCCCCAGCCGGGTCGCGACCTGCTGCCAGGTGCTCACCTGCGGGAACGTCCGGGTGTTCTTCAGCTGGGTCAGGAAGGCGCCGAGGAGCGGCTGGCCCTTGATGGCCGGGTCCTCCCAGGCGGACATGACGGCCGGCAGCGAGCTGTACGCCTTGTACTGCGCGACCTGGGTGCCCGGCTGCGAGAGGTGCCGGACGAGCTTCCACGACGCGGCCGCGTTGCCGCTGGTGGCGAGCACGCCCCAGCTGCCGCCCGCGGAGAAGGAGGTGCCGCCCGACGGCCCGGCCGGCAGCGGCGCGGTCGCGACGTGGGACGCCGTCCAGCCGGGCTTCTTCGCGGCGGTGTCGAGCTGACCGATGACCCACGGGCCCGTGATCATGGCGGCGGTCTTGCCGTCGACGAAGTACGGCTGCGAGTCGAGGAACGTGGGCCCGCTGGGGTCGGCGACGCCCGAGGTGAAGAACGACGCGTTGTACTTGAGCGCGTCGGCCATCGCCGGCGTGTCGAGCGTCCACTTGCCGTCGGAGGAGAGCAGCGAGCCGCCCGCCTGCCAGGCGTACATGGCGACGTCCTGGCCGTTGAAGATGTCCCAGCCGATGTCGGCTCCGAGGCCGTGCCCGGCGCCGGCGCCCTGGAGCGCCTTCAGGAACGGCACCATGCCGTCCCACGTGGCCGGCGCCTTGGCACCCGCCTTCTCCGCCAGGTCGGAGCGGTAGACGAGCGCGTACGTGTAGGCGTACCAGGGCACCGTGTAGGCGACGTTCTTGGCCACGCCCGCGTCCCAGAGGCTCTTGAAGAAGCCGCCGGAATCGACGAGGCCGTCCGGCACGGGCCGGAGGATCGACGGATCGAGGAACTGCGCCTGCGACTCGGGGAAGAACTGGGCGACATCGGGCCCCTTGCCCGCCGCGATCGCCGACTGGAGTTTGGTGTAGTACTCGGCGTTCGGGATCAGCGTGAACTTCACGGTGACGTCCGGGTTCGCGGCCTTGAACGGCTCGATGACCTTGTCGAGCACGTCGGCGTCGCCTTGGGCGGCCCAGACGTTGATGGTGCCGGTGGCCGGGGAGGCGTCGATGGGCTTGGCGGTGCCGGTCGCGGCGGCGTCGTCACTGCGTCCGCAGCCTGCCAGGGAGAGGGTGAGGCTGAGAGCTATGCCGGCGGTCAGCCTTAGGGCACCGCGTCGGGAGAGGTTGGACACTCGGGGCTCCTGTCACACGAAGGCGCTGATCACAGTGGGGGGATTTCCGGCGAAAGTAGCTTTTTTAATCAGAGGGGCCGGATGGCGCCTATGCAGCTGTTCAGGACGGTAGGTAGGGCGTGTTTCGGCCGTGCAGCGGACCCGTCACGGAACAATTTCGGAACTTGTAGCAAAATAGGTTGATCACGCTCGGTGGCGGCCGTCGTCCACTCGCCTCCCTGGTCGATCAGGGTCGGCGATCAGCCACGGGCGCCGGAATCACGCTGAGTGACGTTCGGGGCGAGGTGATCAGCCCAGCGACGCCTTGTCCGGCATGAGGACGCGCGACGCGACGGCGAGGTGGGTTCTGGAGGACAGGGGGACGCCGAGGCCGGCCCGTTCGGCCGCCGGATGCTGGAGCACGTGCGCGGCCACCCGGCGGATCTGACGCACCTGGTCCCATCGGCCGCGGTCCAGCATCAGGTGGGAGAAGGATGAGGCCAGGCCGATCGTGAGGCCGTCGTCGCCGCTCTCGGCCGCCTGCCGGACCACCGCCACCAGGTTGGGCGCCTCGGCGTGGGCCCATTCCCGGGCGGCCCGGGGGCCGGCCAGCTGCGATCCGGCGTGGACAGCCGCCAGGGGAGCGACGGCGACCGGCCACTCGGGATGCGGGTTGAGCAACCGGACGGCCCGGCGGGCAGTGGCCAGAAAGTGATGCAGGACCCGCCGCACGGCCTGCGGGGCGTCGGGGCCACGGGCTGCCGCGCGTTCGCGGGCGAACAGGCGTGCCAGGTGGTGCATCCGGTACCTGCCGGGCTCATGGGTCTGGAGGAGCCGGACGTCGGCGAGGAGTTCGAGCAACTCCCAGGCGCGTTCGGCGGGCAGGCCGGCCAGGGCGGCGACGGTGTCGGTGCCGAGGTCGGCGCCGTCGAACAGGCCGAGCAGGTCGAACACCCGCGTGGCCGCCGCACCGTGGCGCTCGGTCTGTAGCTGCTGGTAGCTGGTGGTGAAGGTGGCCCGGATGGCACGATCGCCCGCGCTCAGCTCGTTCATGCGCCGGTGCTGGGCGGCGAGCCGGTCGGCCAGGACCGAGATCGGCCAGGCCGGGCGTGAGACGAGCCTGGTGGCGGCGATGTGCACCGCGAGCGGCAGGCCGCCGCAGTGCCGCACCACCTGCGCGGCGGTCCGCATGTAGGACGCGAGCCCGAACTGGCCCTGGCGTTCGACGAGTTCGGCGTCGCCG
>NZ_JBSGFQ010000186.1:0-17684 GCF_053603495.1 Nonomuraea sp. NPDC004186
CCACGCCCACCCCCACACCGACCCCCACCCCCACCCCCACCCCCACCCCCACCCCCACCCCCACACCGACCGGCACGTGCACTCTTCCGTCGACGTACCGCTGGACATCGACCGGCGCGCTGGCGAACCCGAAGTCGGGGTGGGTCTCGCTCAAGGACTTCACCACCGTCGTCTACAACGGCAGGCATCTCGTCTACGGGACGACGCACGACACGGGAACGGCGTGGGGTTCGATGAACTTCGGCCTCTTCACCAACTGGTCCGACATGGCCTCGGCCGGCCAGAACACGATGTCCTCCTCCACTGTCGCGCCCACGCTCTTCTACTTCGCCCCGAAGAACGTCTGGGTGCTCGCCTACCAGTGGGGTGGGACCGCGTTCTCCTACAGGACCTCCAGCGACCCCACCAATCCGAACGGCTGGTCATCGCAGCAGGTGCTCTTCTCCGGAAGCATCTCCGGCTCCGGAACAGGCCCCATCGACCAGACGCTCATCGGTGACAGCACGAACATGTACCTGTTCTTCGCCGGGGACAACGGCAAGATCTACCGGGCCGGCATGCCCATCGGGAACTTCCCGGGCAGTTTCGGCTCGACCTCGACGGTGATCATGAGCGACACGACGAACAACCTGTTCGAGGCCGTTCAGGTCTACAAGCTCCAGGGCCAGAACCGGTACCTCATGCTCGTCGAGGCGATCGGCTCGCAGGGCCGCTACTTCCGCTCGTTCACCGCCACCAGCCTGGACGGCTCGTGGACACCGCAGGCCGCCACCGAGAGCAACCCCTTCGCCGGCAAGGCCAACAGCGGTGCCACCTGGACCAACGACATCAGCCACGGCGACCTGGTCCGCAGCAACCCCGATCAGACCATGACCGTTGATCCCTGCAACCTGCAGCTGCTCTACCAAGGACGCAACCCCAGCTCCGGCGGCGACTACGGCCTCCTGCCCTACCGGCCGGGCCTGCTGACACTGCAGCGCTGATGAGGTGACACGGATCCGTCCCTGAGAGCGGGCTTTCCGGTTGGCAACGGTGGTCATCCCAGCCCCCGTCACCAACCGGAAGGCCCGCCCGCCGACTTCCTGGCGCACGGCCCATGCGACCTTCACTCGCCGGCGGCAGGACGTGCTCTCCGCGATGACCTCATCGGTCGTGGACTCGCGAAGTCGGCCCGACCACACACCCGTCGCAAGCATGTAGTTCCAGGGGTCGTGGCGTCCCGGTGCAACCAGCGGAGGCAGCACGGGGTTCAAGGGGCGCATCAGGGACGGTGAACCGCCGTGATGGAGCAGGTCAAGACGGGCCCTCCAGGCAGACGCCGGTGACCCCGGGGCGGTCACGGACGCCGTTCAGCGGACGGCCGGCGAGTTCGGCCGGTTGGACGTCCTGGTCAACAACATGACCGAAGGCGGACGGATCATCAACATCGGCAGCTGCCTGTCCGGCCGCACGCCTTTCCCCGGCATCACCCTGTACGCATTGAGCAAGACCGCCCTCACCGGACTGACCAAGGGCCTTGCACGCGACCTCGGTCCGAGGGGCATCACCGCCAACGTCATCCATCCCGGCCCCATCGACACCGACATGAACCCCGCCGACGGGCCGGGCGCCGACGCTCAGAGCGCCTACACCGCCCTCGGGCACTACGGGGAGCCCGCGGACATCGCCGCGACCGTCGCGCACCTGGCCGGCGAGGGAGGCCGATACATCACGGGCGCCTCCATAGCAGTGGACGGCGGCGTCACCGCCTGACTCCTTGCCGGTCCGCAAGGAAGCACAAGAGCGAAAAGGGCCGCCGGGAATCCGCCACCCTCCCGGCGGCCCTCGCGCATCGCCGACCCAGCGACGAAGATCCGTTACGAGCACCTCCACCGTCCAGGCGTGGATCAGAGACCTGAGCGGCCGCCTCGGCACCGCTGGCGCGTCCGCCCCAAGCCGACCTACGACCAGGGCATGGCCTGGGCACCGCTCGCCTCCGCCGTCGAACGAGCCGAGGAGCCGGGACGCGTTCTCGTGGTGTCCTCCTGCGGGCGGATCACCAGCGCTCATGGCAGGACCGGGGGCATGGCCGAAGAGAGCGCCCCTTGATCAGGGGCTCATGTTGATCGACGATAACGAGCAGGCGGTGGCCACCGCGACGGGTCCCGCATCCGGCAGGGCCACACGGGAGGGGTTGAACGTGTCGAAAAGCGACTTGCAAACCGCGCTGGAACAGGCGGTGCAGTTCGCCGGGTACACCAAAATAGCTGTCTACGGACTGGACGGCCGACTCTGGGCCGTCAGTCCCGATGATTTCAGTCTCCAGCCCGAGGAATTTCAAGCGATCGTCAGCGCGGTCAATGACGTCACCCTCCTGTGGAACGACAACTATCTCTACTTTGAAGGCGTCCCGTACGAGTTGTCGGAAGGCGAGAACCTGTTGACATATACCGTCCCACAGTTCGTGGTCAGAGGCCTGGACGAAAGTGACGGTGACGGCATTGGCTGTGCCCTGGTTGAGCAGGGCCTCATCATCGCGCTGTTCAACGCGGACACGTCGGACGACGATTACACGTACATCGAAATTTTGGCCAATCTAGTCGGCACCCGGCGTAACTGACTGCGCCCGGTCTCCATCAACGGCCCCGACCGCACCACCGTCTCAGGTCTCCTGGCCGAACCGACCGGGACCCGGGTGGGCAGCGTCCTCCGCTGCGCGGTCGACACCGACAGGCCGAAGTCCTGATCCGGCGACGAGGGCGTCGCCGAGTTCCGAGCGTAGATAGAGGACCGAGCGACCGTGGCGGGCGCTGGCGAGGAGGCCGGCGGCACGGAGGGTGCGGAGGTGCTGGTTGACGGCCGAGGGGGTGACGCCCAGGCGGCCGGAGAGTTCGGTCGATGAGGCGGGGGTCTCAAGCATGGTGAGCAACCCTGCCCGGGTGGCGCCCAGAAGGTCGGTGAGCACCCCCGGGGAGTGACGGGGCTCCGCTTGCCAGAGCGTGCCGACGCCCCGAGTGCCGTACATGATCAAAGGGGGCTCGGACGGGGAGATGGGGACGGTAGCCGCCCGGCTGAAGAGGGTCGGGACCAGGGTGAGGCCCTCGCCGCTGGTGGAGCGCCGGTAGCGGGCGTCGCTGATCAGCCGCATCGATACGACGCCGTCCTTCAGCTGAACGCGCTCGCTGAGGTCGGCGAACATCGCGGCCAGGCCGTGGGCCGAGATGACCTGGCCGCGGTGGACCACGTCGGCCTGCAGGACCGCGCGCATCCTGGGCCACCAGGGTGCGAAGCAGGTGCGCCAGTAGTCCCGCAGCGCGTCCAGGATGCGGGCCGACGGGTCACCGCGCAGCGGCTCGGGGAGCCGTGGGTGGATGGCGCGCAGGTCGTCGATCACCCGGTCCACGGGCACGCGGGCGACCGTGGCGAGTTCGTCGTCGATGCGGGTGAGCGGGGCATGGGGGCGGGGTGACAGGTAGTCCGGCGTCCACATGTCGTCGTTGGTGAGCGCCTGCAGCAGGGGCACGTCCAGCGTGGATCGGGCCTGCTCCGTGCGGCGCAGCCAGGGCAGGTGCACGGGATAGCGGCCAGGGTCGCGGAACGTGCGCAACGACAACGTGAGCTCGTTGAGCGGCGAGATGGCGAAGCGGACGTCGGCCACGTCCATCCCCGCGAGCTCGTACTCGATCAGCCCTGCCATGAAGCCATACGCTACATCAATTGGCGACAAAGGCCCTATTACGGGATAAAGGCCCCCGTGATCCAGACCTTCTTCCCTCAGGACCGTGTCGCCCGCTCACTGACTGTCAGCACGATGGCGTTCGCGCTCTCCAGCGGCGTCTTCTACACCGTCAGCACGCTGTACTTCACGCTCGTCATCGGGCTCAGCGCGACGACGGTGGGTCTCGGGCTGGGCATCGCGGGCGGCACCGGGGTGCTGGCCTCGTACGCGGGAGGGTGGCTGGCTGACCGGGTCGGCGCGCACCACGTCCAGACGGTGGCGACAGGGCTCAACGGGGTTGCGCTGCTCGCCTACACGTTCGTCTCCGACGCCATCGTGTTCACCCTGATCGCCTGCCTGGCCGTGATCGCGCGTTCGGTGGGCTCCACGTCGAAGCAGGCGATGCTGGCGCGGTGGTACACCGGCCCGGAGCGGGTCGAGGTCCGGGCCCGGATGCGCGTGGTCACGAACGTCTTCATCGGCCTGGGCACGGTGGCCGCTGCGGCGGCGCTCCTGATCGGCACCGCGTCGGCGTACCGTGTGGCGGTGGTCGTCGCCGGCATCTTGCTGCTGGCGGCCACCGTGCCGCTGGCCGGGCTCGGGCGTCAGGTGCCGGAGCTCGCCGCCAGGATGACCGCCGTCAGGGAGCGCACCGCGTCCGCCGGGCCTTCGCCGCTCAGGGACCGTACGTACATCGCGAGCGTGGCGTGCAACGCCGTGGTGGCCACGCAGTTCGGCCTGCTGACCGTCGGCATGCCGCTCTGGGTGGCCACCACCGACGCGCCCACCGCCATCGTCTCCGCGCTACTCGTCCTCAACACCGTGGTCGTGGCCGCACTCCAGGTGCGCGCCTCGCGCGGCACCGACGACGTGCGCAAGGCCGGGCGCACGGTCAGGCGCGCGTCGTGGCTGCTCGCGATGGCATGCGGTCTGTACGCTCTGGCCGGCTACGGAAACATGATCGTCGCCTGCGTCCTGTTCGTCCTGGCCGCGTTCGCCCACACCATGGGTGAGATCCTGGGCGAGGCGGGCGGCTGGGGCATGGCCTTCGAACTGGCCGACCAGCGCAGCGCCGGCGCCTACCAAGGCCTCAGCCAGACCGGCTACGCGATCGCCGCCATGTTCTCCCCGATCCTCGCCACCACCGCCGTCGAACACGGCACCGCGGGCTGGGTCGGCCTGGCCGCCCTCTTCGTCCTGGCCGGCACGGGCGCCGCCGCGGTGGCCCGGCACGCAGCCGCCAGGGATCGAGCGGGACGTGAGGGCTCTTCGATGGTAGGCGCAAGTTGAGCGCGTCCGCGGCGGGTGGTGGCGTATCGGGTGCGTCGGGCCACCGGGTCTCAATGACGGTGGCCAGGCGTTCGAGTTCGGGCAGGCCGGAGACGGCGCAGCGGTCGTAGAAGCGAAACAGCCGCTCAGCGATGAGGGTGCGGTCAGTGACATCCCCACGATGCCGTGTCCCTGTCTCGCTCGATGCTTGACGGTCCTGCCTGCGAGCCGAAGGGTCTTTGTTAGTGAGCGCGGACGAGGGCGAGCATGTCTTCCACCGAGCCGGCCGGGTCGCTGATCGGAAACTGCACCGCACGGATGATCGCATCGGGGTCGACCAGCAAGGTGAGGCGCTTGAAGCGGTCGACGCCGGCCGCCCGGAAGGTCGGCAGCAGCAGCCCGGCCGCGAGCTTGCTGTCCTGGTCGGACAGAAGCGGGTAGGGCAACCTCGCGTGCGTGACGAAGGCGGACAGCTGGTCGGGTCGCTGGGTGCTGACGCCTCGGATCACGGCACCCGACGCCTCGAAGTCGGCATGCCGTGACGCGTAGGTGAGGGACTCCAGAGTGCAACCCGTGGCGCCCGGGATGTCGGCCCAACCAGGCGGGTAGCCCTGGGCGCCGGGCGCGAAGGCGCCGGGGAAGAAGTAGAGCACCGTCCAGGCACCGGGTGCGTTGGGCGCGGCCCGTTCGCCGTCGTGTCGTTCCAGAACGACATCTGGCATTTTCCGATCGACCAGCTCATGCACCCGGCGGGTCTCGGCGGACCCGTCCTCGCTGGTCGCGGTCAGCGCGCCATCGCCCATCACATGTCTGGTGCCCCAATCCTGTAGCGCGATGAGCGCCGGCAGCAGGCCCTCGCCCTTCGCGGTCAGCAGGTAGTCGTAACGCGGCGGGCGATCGGAGTAGGGCCGCTTCTCCAGCACCCCGTGTTCGACGAGCCCAGCCAGGCGCTCGGCCAGAGCTCGGCGGCTGACACCGAGCTCACGCTGAAGGCCGTCGAAGCGGGTGGTGCCGCCGGCGATGTCCCGCACCACCAGGAACGTCCACCAGTCACCGATCACTCCAAGCGCCTGCGCGATGCCGCAGTCGGCGTCGGGTAGATCAGCACGCTTCACATGCCCCAGTATATAGTGCATTCCATTCTGGAACTTACCTGGGAGATGTCGAGATGGCAGTCGACAGTGCGCGCGGCGCGAGCGTCTTCTGGCGGTGGTGGACGGCCGGCACGACCAGCGCGGTCGGTTCGGCGATGGGCGCGGTGGCGTTGCCACTGACGGCGTTGACGGTGCTCGACGCCTCCGCGTTGGAGATGGGCATGATCGCCGCTGCCGGTTACGTCGCCTGGATCGTGATCGGCCTACCCGCCGGGGTGATGGTGCAGCGACTACCCATGCGAAGGGTTCAGGTCGGCGCTGACCTGGCACGCGCGGCGGCGGTCATCTCCATTCCTCTGGCGTGGTGGCTGGACCGTCTGACGGTCGCCCAGTTGGTGATCGTGGCCCTCGTGATCAGCTTCGCGGACGTCATCTTCGACGTCGCCAACTCGACCTTCCTGCCGTCGATCGTGGGCAAGGAGCAGTTGCAGTCCCGTAACAGCCTGACCTCCGGCACCCAGGCCACAACTCAGCTCGGCGGACCATCCGTTGGCGGTGTCATCGTCCAGGTGCTCGGGGCTGTGCCTACCCTCCTCGTCGACGCGGCCAGCTACCTTGTCTCAGCCCTGCTGCTGCGGACCCTGCCCGAACGCCGCTCAGAGACCCCCGAGCGCTGGCCACCGGTACGCGCGATGATCCGGGAAGGCTGGCGTTTCGTCGTGCACCACCCGGTGATGGGGCCGTGCATGTGGGCCGCCACCGCGGCAAACACAGTCTGCGGGGCACAGCACGCGCTCTACGCGTTGTACCTCGTGCGCGAGTTGCACGCCGAGCCCGGCCTCGTCGGCCTGCTGCTAGCGGCCGACGGCGTCGGCACGCTGATCGGCGCGGCTTTGACGAACCACATCACAGCCAGGCTCGGGACCGCCCGCGCCCTGATCGTCGCCGGATTCGTCTCGCTCGCCGGGGCGCTTGCCGTGCCCCTCGGCACCGGCTGGCAGGCCTTCGTCGCCTTCGCCGTCGGCAATGTGGTCTTCTCCGCCGGCGTGGTGGTCTTCAGCGTGGTCACCCGCACCTACCGGCAGATCGCCAGCCCGCCCGACCTGCTGCCCCGGGTGATGGCGACGGTCCGCTTCGTCTCCTGGGGTGCGATCCCGATCGGCGGGTTGATCGCCGGAGCCGTTGCCGGGGTCCTCAGCGGCCGCGTCACCTTGATGATTTTCGTCGTCGCGGCCGCCTGCATGCCGTTGGTCCTGCTGGCGTCACCGATCCGGCACCTGCGCAATCTCACCGACTATCAGCAGCGCGACGACTCAACCGGCTCGCCAACCGCATCGTCGGAACTCGCCGCCGACGCCGAACCGGCCTAGCCTCCGGAGCTGATGACCCGTACCGGAGCTGGATCTGCATGTTCTCCGATGCGCGATCCGGTCACCGGCGAAAACAACTCGATCATGTCGCTGAGCTGCGGTTACGCGTGCGGGCGTCTCGCGTCGCTTCTCCCTGGTTCCGATGCTCCCACGGAACAGCGACGGAACAAGAGCAGAGCTTGGAGGCGGCTGTGGCGAAACCGAAGAAGGGCTCGCCGCTCATCACCGTCGACGGCACCGTCTTCCGCTGGCGCGTCCGCCACAAGCCGACCTACGGACGCCGCGGTCCTGGAGCAGCACATGCCCAGCGAGGGCGTGGGCCGGCTGCTGGTGCGGCTGCTGACCGGTATTTCGAGGAGGCCGCGGCCGGGCGCAAGGAGAAGCGCCCGCCGCAGTTCCGCGACTGACGGCGTACGAGGACCTGGCGGCCCGCCCGTGCATCGGCGATGCTGTGACGCGTGGAGTACGTGTCCAGAGTTCCGCGACCGCCGCTGGACGGGCTGATCGACGACCTCTACTACCTGGAGGGCGCGCCGCCGTACCCCCGGCTGACGCTGCCGCCGATGCCGTCGGCGGTGCTCATCCTCAACCTCGGGGCGCCGTTCCACATCCGCGCCGGCACCGGCATCAAGACGGCCGAGTACGCCGACGGCTGCGTGGTCACCACGCCCACCCGCGCCTTCGAGTTCGGCTACCCACCGGGGACCCGGTCAGTCGGCGTGCACTTCAAGCCGTGGGGGCTGGCGCCGTTCCTGCCGATGCCTGCGGCCGAGCTGTGTGACCGGCCCGTGACAGTGGAACAGGTCTGGGGCCGTCCCGCCATTGCTGAGCTGCGAGACCGACTGGCCATGGCGGCCGGGCCGCACGAGATGCTGACGCTGCTCGAGGACGAGCTGATGCGACGGCTCTGCGAGACCGCCGGCCTGGGGCTGGTCCGCCACACGAGCAGCGTCATCGCGGCGGCCACGGGAGCGGTGGCGATCGGCGACCTGAGCGTGGCGGCCGGCGTCAGCGGCACCCATCTGGCGCAGCGGTTCAAGGAGCTCATCGGCGTCACGCCGAAGCGGCTCGCCCGCACCTACCGCTTCGCCGCCACCGTGCTCGCGATCGACCCCGCCGGACCGGTCAACTGGGTCGACCTCGCCGGTCGCGCCGGCTATTTCGACCAGGCCCACTTCGGGCACGAGTTCCGGGCGTTCACGGGGCTTACGCCGACCCGGTACGTCGAAGTCCGGCGGCGGTTCCTGCGCGAACATCCCGGCCATGCGCTCGATGTCGGGCCGCTGCCGGCCGTTTGATTTCTTACAAGAGCCGGCAACTCCCGATACGCCAGTATGGGCACTTCCCGAGCGGAGGAGAGAGCCCCATGGGCAAGGTGGTCATGTACAGCACGGTGTCGGTGGACGGCTTCATCGCGGACGAGAACGACCAGGTCGGACCGCTGTTCGACTGGATGTCCAGCGGTGACGTCCCCTTGGGCGAGACCGGGGAGGCGAAGGTGTCGCAGGCGTCCTACGACTACACCCGGCCGTACTGGGACCAGATCGGAGTGACGGTCGTCGGCCGCCACGTATTCGACCTGACGGACGGCTGGGGCGGCAAGCCTCCGGGCGGGATCGACCACGTGGTCGTCGTGTCCCACCGGCCGATGCCCAAGGGCTGGAACCCCGAGGCGCCGTTCCACTTCGTCAACGGTGTCAAGGCCGCCATGGCCAAGGCACAGGAACTTGCGGGCGACCGCACGGTCGAGGTCGCCGCCGGCGACGTCGGCGGCCAGGTGCTGGCCGCAGGGCTCGTCGACGAGGTCGCCATGGACGTCGCGCCCGTGGTGTTCGGATCTGGCAAGCGCTACTTCGGGCCAGTCGACGCACAGCACCTGCTGGAGGATCCTGACGTGGTGATCCAGGGCAACCGGGTGCTCCACCTCCGCTATCGGGTGCGCCGATGACCGATCTGAGCGGGTACGCGAAGAAACTCGCGCCGCCGGCGGGCTGGCCATCGCGACCGAACTTCCGATCCCAGCGCCGACAGCGGTCCCTATCACGCCGATGCACCGAGGGGCCGCAAGGGCGTGGAGCCCATCAAGAGCATGGCGTTGGAGACCGTCTGCCCTCCCTGCGGCTCCAAACTCCCAGGACAAGCCACCGCATAAAGGGCCGATGTGAAGGGTCACGAACGACGCCGAGAGTGCCACCCTGTAGCACCAGATAGCACGCTGAGATAGAGTTGACGAGTGAGCACTCCTGAGCCCGACCGCTCCCATCAGATCTCCCAACGCGACCTGCGAAACCGGTCAGCGGAGATCATGGACGGCCTGGAACGCGGCGAGCGGTACGCCGTCACACGCAACGGTCATCACATCGGCGACCTGGTCCCCATCCGCCGTCGGCGCCGGGCCGTCTCGCGCGCCGAGTTCGCCGCCGTGTCCCGCGGCATGCCGCGACTGGACGACCAGAAATACCTCGAGGACATGAACCGCCACGTCGACGACGACCTCTACGATCGCGCCTACGGGAGAGGCGAGTTCGCAGAGGACGGGGAATGACTCTCGCTCAAGGGCTCCTCGACACCAACATCCTCATCCTGCGTGCCGGAATCGACCCTGACGAACTGCCCGACGAGATGATGATCAGCGCCATCACCACTGCCGAGCTGTCAGCCGGCGTACTGGTGGCCACTGGGGCACAGGAACTCGCGCAGCGAATGAAGATCCTTCAAACCGCCGAGGCCGAGTTCGACCCCCTTCCCTTCGACGACACCGCCGCCCGCGAGTACGGCCAGTTGTGGACCGCCGTCATCGCCTCAGGACGCAAACCCCGCCCCCGAACAGCAGACCTGATGATCGCCTGCGTGGCCATCGCGAACCGCCTCCCCCTTTACACCTGCAATCCCGAGGATTTCAAAGGCCTGGACCACCTGCTCGCCGTGGTCCCGGTCACACGGCCACGGTGGGTCAGTGCATGAAGGAGGCTGACCCTGCGGCCTGGATGAAGAAGCTTCACCGAACCAGCCTTGATTGAGCGCGACGCACACTTCGCCGACCCGGTCCTCCCGTCGGCCGGCCCGCTCGGCTTGTCCCGGGAAGGGAGAGGGCGGTGTTCGTCCTTCACGGTCCGGCCTCGTGCCGGCCGTGTCTCTTGCTCTGCGGCTGGTGTGCGCCCGTGCCGCTGACTGATGCTGAGATCGCCGCCCAGCTCGCGCCGGCTGGGGCTGCTCGACACGAGGATGGCCGATTCGACTCTCGTCCGGACGAGATTCCCGATGTCGACGACCCGGACATGCCCGTCAAGGTCAACGCGAGTTGGTTCCCTCGGAACCCGGGTTCGAAGACGCCCACTACGATCAGGCCATGGGCATCCAGCGCACGCAGTTTCGTTTATATCGGTACACGTGCGCCGAAGAATGTCAGCACAAATTGCTGGTCCGGGTGAATCGGCCAAGCTACCCGAACTACGATCAGTCGGCCGAAGACGCGGCTGAGGCTTTCGCGGATTCCGCGGCCAATCACCTTCGGACCTGGTGGCAGCGCTGGCTGCTGCCCCGTGACTGCCGCCGTGAACACGAGTCCCGGCTGATGAACGTCTTTCACGAGGCCATTTCCGAAGAACTCGACGGCCCGGGCCTGAGAGAAATGTTGGTGTGGGAGAGCGTGACCGATGATCATCCGATCATCGGCGCAGCCTCTACGGAAGAAGAGTTCTGGCGCCGGCTGAACCACTACTACGGGCCGGACGACCTACCCACGTCCGCGCGGCAGGCTGTCTCCCACTCCGTCTATTTCCTGACCGAGCAGGACGGAGCAGGCGATCTCCGTGACGCCTGACTCCCGAGCGGGATCATGCGGTCGACCAAGGAACGTCCGCCATCGGTTCTACCCCGCCACCGCCACACTGCGGCACACGGGGAGCAGCCGCAAGACATCCAACCGCGCCACTCCTCATCAGCCCGATCAGACAGCTCGGCCCCTCACCCACTCGACGTGCCGACACTGACAACAAGATCTAAGCGACAGCCCTTGAGGCCCGCTCATGGCGCAGCGCTCAGGCGGCTGTTCTCTCGCGCGACGCGCACACCCGGCGTACACCTTCGCCCGCTGCAATGCCCCGGCCGAACGCTCCTCGTGACCTATGGTCGGCCCTTGTAGGCGTGACATGCACTCATTAGCGTGATCGGTCAAACGGCCGAGCCACACGGGGGATGCGCTGTGGATCGTGATGAGTTGGCCTATCTCAGTGACGGCCGCCGCAGGGTCGCTCTGGCGGCTCTGGCGACCCTGCTGCTGGAGGGGCGAATGCGGTTGTCCCACGCGGGCAAGCTCTATCCGGTCGCGGGCGCCGAGGCGGGCGATCCCGTGCTGGAGGCGGCGCTGGCGCAGCGGGCCACCCTGAAGGAGTCGCTCGCCGCGCTGGCCGAGCACGAGAGCGTGCGCGCGGTGGAGGAGGACCTGTTGCGCCGCGGGCTCGTCACGCGCGGATTGCTGGGCCGGTTCCGGCGTCCCACGCCGGAGGGCATGCGAATGGTCGAGGAGGCCAGAACGGTAAGGGGGAGAGGACAGGCGATCGCGGTCGCGCTCAACGGCCTGGCCGGGATCTCCGACGACTCGATCAAACGGCAGTTCGGCGCGGCCAAGGCGGGCCCGCTCCGAGGGCAGGGGCAAGGCGGCTGGGACGCCCGGGATTACGACAGCGGGTCTCCCGGGGGATCCATGTGACACCCGTCCCGCAGCCGGGCGGTGCCGACGTGAATCCCTGGACCTACGGGTGCGACTCCGATGCACTTCGTTGCGGCGCCGCGCGGGTCAAGGTCTACGAGCAACACCTTTCTGCCTCATTCGGCCGCGGCCACCGAGATGGACATCGCGGTGGCAGCCCCGATCACGGGAGTGGCCTTCGCGCCCGCCAAGGCCATCGATGACCGTCTGGAGCTCACTTGGCAAGGTGGCGGCTGATCACCAGGCGCTGGATCTGATTGGTGCCCTCGAAGATCTGCATGATCTCCGATCCCCTCCGTGTCCACCAGCGAAAATCTGTCGATCAGGAGCCTGACCAGGAGTTACTGTTGCGGCTGACTCTCGTCGTTTCTCGCTGTTCTCGGCCATCCCACGGAACAGTGACGGAACACGGCAGGAGGTTGCTCATGGCGATCCCGAAGAAGGGTTCGCGGCTCATCACCGTCGATGGCACCGTATTCCGCTGGCGCGTCCGTCGTAAGCCCACGTATTGCCAGGGGAACAGCTGGGGCCCGATGACGTTCGCGGTGGAGCTGGCCGGCGCGTCGGGCTGTGTCCTTCTGGTGTCACTTCCCTGTTCACGGCCGGACGCGTGGTGGGGAGAACGGGCGATGGCCATACGGCCAGCCCTCGTGACGGCGACCATACGCATGGCGCACGGTATCGGCTGGGATCCGCAGCAAGCAGGCAATGCCTTCGAGCTTGGCCTTACCGATGATGACCTGACCGAGTTGATGAACGGCCAACCGCCTGCCTACGACGTCCCTTTCATTCGGAGATAACTTCCGCCGCGGCCAGCACGACCGTCCGCTTTCAGGCGGACCAACTGCCCTGATGCCAGTGGCGCTGGCCGAAGTCAGCGGTTGTCGGAGGCTGCCGTTGTGCGCTCATGGTGGTTGACGTTGCCGTCACGGTTGTCGTCAGCTCTCGCACTGCCTCCGCCTAGTCACCCGGTGGCAAGGGCCGACGAAGGAGGGCCGTAGCGATCGCCCTGCCCCCGCGACATGATTACCGAAAGGGCGATCGTCATTTGTCTGTATGAAAGTAACCTTCCGTTAGAAGCGGTCGAAAATCATTCTTCGGGACCGGCGCCGAAGCAATCGCCATTTCATCGTCTGTACTTCTTCCGAGACCGTAGGAGCAGGACATATTGCGATCAAGATTGTGGATAGTATTGCGGTCCTGCCGATTCTCGCAGCTTTTGCTCTCGCACGAGATAATCCAAATATTCTCGGCTGATCAGCGTGTCAGGGTGCTCGTCACCCAACACCTGCCGCCGGGCCTGCAACACCGCGCGGGTCTCGGCCTCGGCCTCCTGCAACCGCCCTAGACGTCCCAGCACGCCCGCCAGGTTATTCCGGCTGTTCAGCGTAGATGGGTGCTCCTCGCCCAAGACCCTCCGCCGGACTTGCAACACCGCGCGGGTCTCGGCCTCGGCCTCCACCTGTCCCAGTTCCCCCAGCACAAAGGCCAGATTGGACCGACTGTTCAGCGTCTCGGGGTGCTCCTCACCCAAGACCCTCCGCCGGGCCTGCAACACCGCGCGGGTCTCGGCCTCGGCCTCCTGCAACCGCCCCAGACTCCCCAGCACATAGGCCAGGTTGTTCCGGCTGGTCAGCGTGTTTGGGTGCTCCTCACCCAGCCCTCGTCGTCGGGCCTGCAACACCGCGCGGGTCTCGGTCTCGGCCTCCTGCAACCGCCCCAGGCGCCCGAGTACCAGTGCCAGGTTGTTCCGGCTGGTCAGCGTATCCGGATGCTCCTCACCCAGCGCTCGCGCCTGGGTCTGCCATACCGCGCGGGCCTCGGCCTCGGCCTCCTGCAACCGCCCTAGATCCCCCAGCACCAGCGCCAGGTTGTTCCGGCTGTTCAGCGTCTCAGGGTGCTCCTCACCCAGCGTTCGTCGTCGGGCCTGCAACACCGCGCGGGTCTCGGCCTCGGCCTCCTGCAACCGCCCCAGATCTCCCAGCACACTTGCCAAGTTGTTCCAACTGGTCAACGTGCCCGGATGCTCCTCACCCAGGACCCTCCGCCGGGCCTGCAGCACCGCCCGGATCTCGGCCTCGGCCTCCTGCAACCGCCCCAGACGCCCTAGCACACTCGCCAAGTTGTTCCAACTGGTCAGCGTGTCCGGATGCTCCTCACCCAGGACGACTCTGTTGATGGCTACGGTGTGGGCTACGAGTTTGCGAGCGCGACGGTAGTTGCCTTCGTCCCACTCGTGGTCGGCGGCTGCATTAAAGATCTGGTCATGCGCTCGGGGTTCGGTGCTGATGAAACGATAGCGAATGAGGCTTTCCACGTGAGGGCTCAGCATTCGCCGCCGTGCGATCCGGTCGGAGGGGGACTCTCGTGCGGAGGCCAACCAAGCGCCAGCCAGCCACCTAATGGCCAGCTCCGAAGCGGAATCCACAAGGCAGGTGGGTCCGGTCTCGTCCTCGGCTGCGACCACGGCCTGGATGAGCCGATGAACTGAGACAGTCCGTTCTTCCAGCGTGATGAGACTGTAGGAAGACAGCAGCCTTAGTGCATCCAACACGCCCAGTCTGTCGCCATCGACGTCCAGAATGTCGCGGGGAATGTTGTCGGGGGCATAGCAGGCCAAGATTCGTAGCAGATGTACCGCATAGGTGTTGCGCTCGCGGATGGCGTGCAAGTGAACACGCCAGAGTCGGGCGATGGTGCGCTCGGCGTCCCCTCCTTCAGGCGAGGCGGCGTACATGTGTGCGGGATGGGCGGTCAGCAGGGACAGGTACTCACCAGGGCTGATCTTCGACTCTCGGATGTAGGCGCCGACCTGTTCCAGCGCCAATGGCAGATAGCCGAGCTCTGCGGCGATCGCGTCGACGGCCGGCCGATCCTCGGGCCGATTCCGTTCGCTAGTTGCGGTGATCAGCTCCGCTGCTTCGGACGCATCCAACACCTCCAGGCGGATCGTCTGGATCCCGGCTGGCCAGCGCACCAGTCGCCGGGTAGTGATCAGGATGTGCCCGGTATGGAGCTGTCCCAGTAAATCCCGTACATGCGCCAATTCCTCGACGTTGTCGAGAACCAGCAGCCAGCCATCATGGGCCTCCAACCATCCCCGCGCCCAGCCAGCGGCCTGCTCAGCCGTCAAAGCCAACCCCGCGGGCGGATGCAGACACTGGGCGAGTCTGGTCAGCCCGACCTGAATCTGCTCGACATCTTCGGCGTTGATCCACCAGATCAGCCGGTAGCGGTCCCGGCGAGCTGTGGCGTATCGACGGGCCGTTGCGGTCTTGCCGATCCCACCCAGGCCGTGGATCACCTTGCCAATGACGACCTCTCCCTGTTCGCCGGACAGGTGGTGGTCGAGTTGGGCTAGCACCGCCTCTCGCCCGACGAACACCGCAGCGGGTGGATCGTGCAGGTTCGTCAGGGCCACCGTCAGATCCACCTCCGCCGAGGCGCGTAGCGTCCCCGGCTCAATCCTGATCGTCCGGTTGTTCACTGGCGAGTAATCGCCCGTAGTTACAATCCCGGGGATCTCAACAGCGGATACCGCCCTATCGCCCGAGGCTTCCACTTCGATGCGCCACTCTGGCATTTCGGCCACGGCCTGCTCTCAACGGTTGCTAGTCGAGTCATCCCCGGTGGAGGCGGTTCCGGAGATAGTCTGCGCAGCAATCGAGCGTTCCCCGCTCGCGGTCACCTGGACGGGTGCGGTGGCCGTCTCGGCGTGCATCTGCTGGACCTCAGGAACAGGTGCAGGGTGAGCCTGCGGTACCTTGCCTTGCGGAGCGCTCTCCTTAGTGGCCATGCCGAACATTGTGTTTCCGGTGGAGACAGTCCCGGTGACGGTCTGCGCAGCAATCGACCTAGCTCCGGACGCGGTCACCTGCACTCTGGCAACTTGGGGGTGGGGCTGGAGAGCGCGGCGGGCCAGCACCACCCCATACCCGGAGAATCCCAATCCGGGCGCCGCAACGAACAATCCAATCACACTCGCCCACTTGTCGGCGCTATCAAGGCCAGCCCTGTACAGGAATGCTCCCAGCACCACGAGGGCAAGACCCGCCACTCCCACGCCCGCTATCCGCCAACCGCCTGTCATGCTCCTATTGTGTGGCCTTAGATCACGATCACGGAGGGAGGATCCGAACAAGTAACCAATCCAGTATCTAACGTGCTACCGCGACGGGCTACTGAGTCCCTGCTTGCAAACGGGAGCCGGTCACAACGTAGAACCTTCCACTCCCTGCTCAAGCGGTAGTTGGAGACTGGTGGCATTTGATTGGGTGAGGCAGCGTTGCTGTATCTGGCTGCTGTACAGCACCACGCGCGAACGTCAGCACCGTCTGACGATGCGCCGGCCGAAACCCACCCCCTCAACCGCGCGGTTCGGTCTCTCGCCGCTTCGAGCTACCTCAAACCCGATGCCACCTCGATGTGCCGAACGACGAGCAGGAGATCCGCCGAGTGCAGACGTTGCTCAATCTCGCTTAATCGGACGCCGAGGAGGTCGCGCTGCGCTTCCGGGAAGACGGCGCCGAAGTCCAGGCACTCGCTGACGCATATGGTGATCTCCAGGAGAACGGGGTCCGAGGAGGGCAGCAGACGAGGGAAGCGTTGGCGGCGCCAAAACCGCAATGCGAGCAACGCGGCCTTCCGGGGATTGCCGTACCAGTACCAGCGAACCTGAAGGTTGGGATTTGGTTCCTCTGCACGCGGAGATCGCCGGCCTTGCATTTTGGCCTCCCGACGCCTTGTCGCGTAGGCGTGGAGCTCGGCATGCCAGGCAGCGCGGCTGGCCTCGATAGCGTCCAGGGCCTGAAGCAGTGCCGCCTCATCGTGTTGAAACCTCCCGGCCTGGAACTCGAGGAAACTCAGCGTCGCCTCGAATCCGAGTGGCCGATACAACTGCACGCAGGACCGGAACGCTGACACCCGCCATCGGTAAGGCAAGGCAGGATCACGTACCCTACGGGCAAAGCTGGCGAAGCTCACCGAAAAAGGCTAGCCAATTGGACGCCGGGAGGCACCAACTCGGCAACGGCGCTGGCGGGGACATTACTACTGGACTGTCCCAACCACTCACTTCCGGACCTGACCGTCCGCTTTTCAGGCGGAGCAACCGCCTTGCTCGGCAGAGCGAGACCGTGGTCAGCCGCGTGGGGACGGGGATGCGGGTGCGTCGGCGTATGGGGATGTTGCTGTCAGTGATGCTGTCGCCTCAGCCATGGTCACCCGATGGCAAGGCCCGACGGAGGAGGGCCTTGCCGGCGATCGCCCCGGCCTGTACTACGGGCACCGAAGTCCGCGATCGTCACGGCCTCAGCCACCGTGCCGCCTTCTGATCCGTAGCAGGGTCAAGGACGTCCACGAGCATCCACTGCGGACAGAACAGCCTGCTCAGGTGACCTCCCCCAGGGCTTCGGCTCCAGCTCTGTCCACTTTCGGCCAAGGCCGTGGTTAGCCTCGGGCTTTCGCGGTGAATTTCGCGCAGATTGATCAACTACATAAGAAAAGTGCTTCTGAGCTGGGAGGATGGGGCTTGTCTAAGGTCC
>NZ_JBSGFQ010000187.1:0-17447 GCF_053603495.1 Nonomuraea sp. NPDC004186
GTCGATGACGGGTTCCCGGGTCGAGACGTTCAGGACCCCGGAGCTGACCGTGATGCGGTCGAAGACCGTTCCGCTCCGATCGAGCTGCACGATGCCGAGTTGCGCCCCGACGACTCCGTGCCGTTCTCGGAGGAGGTCCAGACGGCGGCGCCAGTAGTGCTCCCCACGTGGGGCCGGCGACAGCGCGGCCGGCCGTGCGACGGCGCGGGTGTGCAGCTCGACCCATTCCACGACCCGGGCGTGGTAGTCGACGCGGTGATCGACCTCGCCGTCGGCGATGAAGAGGTGGCTGCCTCCTGGATAGACCACCAGGCGAGTCGGCACACCCTGGATCCGCAGTGCCGAGAACCACTGCTGCGCCTGTCCGATCGGGCAGGTGTTGTCGTTCTCGCCGTGCAGCACGAGCGTGGGTGTCTTCACCTGCTCGACGCGTGCGATCGGAGAGCTCTCGATGAGCCGGACCACGTCTGTCGGTGCGGCACCTGCGGTCGCCGAGGCGAAGAAGCCTTCCGGCAGCAGTCGCTGACCGGCGATGGAGGCGAAGTCGCAGATCAGGCCGCCGGCCACCGCGGCCGCGAACCGGTCGGTGTGGGCGGTGAGGGCACAGGTCGCGACGCCGCCGTAGCTGTAGCCGGCGACAGCGAGTCGCTCGGGGTCGGCGATCCCCTCGGCGATCAACTGGTCGATCGGCTCGATGAAGTCCGCCAGATCAGCTCGTCCCCAGCCGCCGTCGACGGCTCGGTAGAACTCCTCGCCGTACCCGTCGGATCCACGGGGGTTGAGCGTGAGGACACGCCACCCGCGTGCGGCGAGGAGCTGTTGGTACAGATGGATCTCGTCGGCCACACCGGCCCAGGCGTTGTGCGGCCCACCGTGGATGTCGAGGAGGAGCGGAGCGGTTCCGGTCGTGTCCGGCGCCGCCATCAGCCACCCGTGGACGACGACGCCATCGCTGATCGTGAACTCTCGTGGCTCCGGTCGACAGAGCTGGACCCCGGGGAGGCTCTCTTCCATCAGCGAGGTGAGGACCTCGACTTCGCCGGTGGCGAGGTCGACGATCGCGACCTCGGCGAACGACTCAGGAGTGGTCAGGACGATCGCGGCACGGGGTGCCTCGGCGGCCACCGAGAGCGCGGAGACGACCTGATGCGGCTCCGCGACGATCGGCCTGCCCTCTCCGCCATCCGGACCGACCCCGTACAGATGGGTCCAGCCACGGTCACGCAGGCAGAAGACGATCTCGCTGCCGTCGTGGCTTTGCGCCGGGTGACCACCTGGGTAGCCCGTCGCGCCCGGCAGCACATTGCGGTCCAGCCCGGCCGTGATGTCGGTGTCGGGCCTGCCGTCGCCGTACAGCCGGAGAAGCCGGGCATGACCTGCCACCATCGCGGGTGATCCCACTGCGAGCAGCGACGCGCCGTCGCGAGCCCACATGACCGGACCGGTCACCCCTGTGGCCTGCCCGAGCACCTGCACCGGAGCGAGCGGGTCGTCGACCTCGACCGCGTAGGCGCGGCGTTCGAGCTCGACGTCCGCGCGGTGGGCCATGGAGGCCGTGAATGCGAGGCGGTCGCCGTCGGGCGACCATGCCGGGCCGTCCGCGTCGTAGTCGCCGTCGGTGACCTGTCTGACCTGCCTGGATCCCAGGTCCATCACGAAGATCTGGCGGCGGACACTGCCGATCCAGCCGATCCCGTCCGCCTTCTGGTCGAGCGTGTCGATGACGATGGGCGCAGCGGCGTCGCCGGGCGCGCGGTTCACGGGTGCGGAGAACGCGACCCGGCGACCGTCCCGGCTGACGGCCGCGGCCCCGGCCCCCAGCGGCAGCTCGGTCAACCGCGTCGGCTCACCCACGCGCGGCAGGAGATGCAACTGCGGGACTCCGTCGACATCGCGCAGGAACATGATCCCCGCCGGGACGATGCGAGGTGCTCGATCTGTCGGCCCCTGGGTCAGCGGCTGTGGCCGAGAGCCGCCGGAAACCGCCCACAGCGAGGTCTCCGTGCGGTGGTCTACCGCCTGGCGCCGCGTGAAGACGACCGTTCCTCCATCCGCCGTGATCGCAGTCTCGGGAACGGTGACGACCTGACGGACGTCATCGAGACTGAACGGGCGAGAGTTCATAGAGTGGTTCCTTCGCCGAAGAGAGGGGTGCCGATCCGGGGGACGGCACGGACCAGCTCACGTGTGTAGGGATGTTCGGGGTGGTCGATCACCTCGGTCGCCGATCCGACCTCGACGACCTCCCCGTCCTTCATGACTGCGACGTCGTCGCACAGCTGCCTGACCACAGCGAGGTTGTGGCTGATGAAGAGAACCGTCAGATCGAGGTCCCGCTGGACGCGCATCAGCAGATTCAGCACGGTCCCCTGCACCGAGACGTCCAGCGCCGAAGTGATCTCGTCAGCGAGCAGCACCCGGGGCTCGGCGGCCAGCGCCCGCGCGATCGCGACGCGTTGACGTTGACCCCCCGACAACTGCATGGGCAGATCGCCGGCACGGGCCGGGTCGAGCTCGACCATCTCGAGAAGTGCGGCCACCTCGCCGCGCCGGTGAGCGCGATCGCGTCGCGGGGATCTTCCGCGTACGGCAAGCGCCTCCTCGATCGAGGCGCCGATGGACATCCTCGGGTTCAGGCAGGAGTTGGCGTCCTGGAAAATCAGCTGCACGGTGCGGCGAACGGACGCGGCACTCCCCCGGGCACCGACGACATCGGTGCCGTCGACCAGGATGCGGCCCGTATGAGCCTCGTGCAGACCGACGACGGCACGAGCCAGCGTCGACTTGCCCGAACCGGACTCACCCACCAGCCCGACCGTCCGGCCGCTCGGCACGGTGAGACTCACCCCACGAACCGCCTGGTGGGCGGCGGGTCCGTGCCCATACCTGACTCCCACGTTCTCGAAGGCGAGGTCGCTCACGCCGACCCCTCCCTTACGGCGTCGAGGGGAAACTCGGCATCCTCGGTGATCGTGGCGAACTCGGTGCCCGGGACGGCGTCCATGTGCGGCACCGCCGCCACCAGCGCCCGGGTATAGGGATGCTCCGCGCGTCCGCTCGCGAGATCCTCGGTGCTCAGGCTCTCCACGATGGCTCCCCGGTACATGACCAGGACTCGCGTGCAGAATGACGAGACCAGCGAAATGTCGTGTGAGACGAACATGACGGCCGTCCCATGCTCACGGTTCACCTTCCGCAAGAGCGCCAGGACCTCCCGCTGCACCGTGACGTCGAGGGCCGTCGTCGGCTCGTCGGCTATGACCAGCGCCGGTTCGCCCATGAGCCCCATCGCGATCGTGGCTCGTTGCCGCATGCCACCCGAGAACTCGTGGGGATACTGGCGGGCACGGCGAGCCGGGTCGGAGAGCCGTACTGCGGCAAGCCGGTCGACCGCACGCCGGCGTGCCGCGCGCCGGCTGAGGCCGCCGTGCAGGAGACCGACCTCCGCGACCTGCGTACCGACGTGAAGGGCGGGGTTGAGCGAGGTCGAGGGATCTTGGAAGACGAATGCCAGCCGCGTGCCGAGCTGTTGGGCCAGCGACTTGGAGCGCGGTCTGCCGGGCACCTTGCCCCTGACGACCAGTTCCGTGCCGTCGAACTGGACCGATGACGCCGTCACGTGAAGTGGCTCTTCCAGGAGTGACGCGACTGCCATGCAGGTCAGTGACTTCCCCGAGCCCGACTCACCGACAATGCCGACGATCTCCCCTCGATCGATGTCGAAGCTGACGCCACGAACCGGCGTCGCCCATCCATCCCCCCGGGGCGCCTCCACGCGCAGGCCGCGTACGCGGAGCACGGGGTCGGCCGCGACCTGCGGGGCCGGTGATGCCGCCGTCGAACCGGTGGGCGGCCGGCGCCGTCGGCGGCCAGAGGGCCGGTGCAGCCCGAATGCCCGGGCGAGCACCTCGCCGGCGAGCGCGAACGTCACGCCGGCGAACACGATGGCGGCGCCCAGACCCAGAGACGGAGCGGGGTTCACGTAGATGGCTCCCATGCTCTCGTTGAGCATGCGGCCCCAGTCGTAGTCCGGCGCCTGTACGCCGAGGCCCAGGAAGGACAGCCCCGTCGCCGCGACCAGCGCGGTGCCGGCGCCGATGCTGGCGTTGACGATGAGCGGGTCTCGCACGTTGGGCAGGACGTGCCGTACCAGGATCCGCGCTCGGCTGACGCCGAGGATGCGAGCGGCGGCCACGAAGTCGCGCCCGGTCACCGACGCACCGAGGGTCTGAGTGAGCCGGGCGTAGGACGGCGCCATGGCCAGGCCGATCGCCAGTGTGACACTGGTGGCGCCCACACCGAGGGTGATCGACACGACGATGGCGAGCAGGAGAGCCGGAAAGGCGAGTGCCACGCCGATGGCGCTGTTGACCAACCGCCCCAGCCGCCGGGGCGCGATCGTCGGCAGCAGGCCGATGACCACACCGACGAACACGCCGAGAGCGGCCGACAGGACGGCGGTGACGATCGAGAGCCGGGTCGCGGTCAGCACCCGCGCGAGAACGTCCCGGCCGCCCGCGTCGGTGCCGAGGAGGTGGTCCGCGCTGGGCTTCGCGGACAGTTGGGTCAGATCGGCCTGCCGCGCGGCCTCGCCCCACAGCACCGGTCCGAACACCGCGAAAAACGCGACCACCATCAGGGCGGCCAGCGCGCCGATGCCGAGGGGAGAACGCAGGACGGTCAGAAACCTGCGGCGAGACGAGACCGCCATGGGCATCGGCTCGCCCACCGCCGTCGCGGCGGCCGGCCCCGCCAGCGCGGAGTCGGGAGAGGACATGCTTGTCACCGCCATCACGTGTCTTTCAGCGCTGAACGCGGGTCAATGCAGACCAGGACGATGTCGATCAAGAGGTTGGAAACGAGGACGATCAAGCCGTAGACGATGACGATCCCCTGCGCGAGCGGAAAGTCCTTGCTCCGCACCGCGTCCACGATCGTGAGCCCGAGTCCGGGCCACGAAAAGATGGTCTCGATCAGCACCGTGCCCGCGACGAGGGAGCCGAGCACGATGCCGGCGACGGTGAGCGAGGAGGTCACCAGGTTCGGCAGAGCGTGGCGGAAGTACAGGCGCCACCTCGACATGCGCTTCGCACGCGCCGTCCGGATGTAGTCCTGCTCGAACACGGTGAGCGCCTCGACCCGGACGATCCTCGAGACGCCCGCGGCGACCGCGATCGACAGTGCCAGGACGGGCAGCACGTACGAGCTCGGATCGGTTCGGCCCGCCACGGGCAGCAGGTGGCTCTGAACGGCGAAGAAGTACACCAGAGCGACTCCCATGAGGAACTCGGGGATGACGGCGAACAGGCCGCTCGCCGAGGTGTAGGCCAGGTCGACGGTGGGTCTGCGGCCGCCTCGGGTGAGCGCGGCGACGACGATGCCGAGCGGGATCGACACCAGGAGCACCAGCGCCAGCGACAGGAACGCGAGTTCCAGGGTCGCCGGCAGGCGCTGCTCGATGATCGTGGTCACCGGCAGGTGAAGGGAGAAAGAGTCTCCGAGATCCCACGTGAGCAGCCCCTTCCAGAAGTTCAGGTACTGCGTCCACAGCGGGTCGTTCAGTCCCAGGCTTTCGCGTTGTGCCTCCACGACCGCGGCCGTCGCGTTGATTCCGAGGGCATTGCGGACCGGGTCTCCTGGGATCAGCCGGACCATCAGGAAGACGACGGTCACCAGGGTGACCACCGAATACGCGAGCCGCACCAGCCGCCGCACGATGAAGGCCCCCAGTCGCCCACCTCTGCCCCGGAACGTTCCGGTCGCGGAATCCGGTCCCGCCCCGGTTCCCGTCAGCAGGGTGACGGTCGGTTCCGTGGTCACTTCAGCACGCGGATCGCGGAGCCGGGCAGCTGCCCGCCGATGGGCAGGTAGAGCGCCGTCGCGCCATTGAAGTACATCTTGTACGGCGTGACGGACACCGGTATGAGGTCAGCGCTTGTCATCAGGGTCTTCTCCGCCTCGGCCCAGGCCTTGCAGGCATCGTCACCGGTCCGGCCGGCGGCCGCGGCGACGCTGCGGTTGTAGTCCTTGTTGTCGATGGAGGCGAAGTTCGTCCCCGCAGGGGCGGCAGGTCCGGAGAGGTACTGCGGGAAGATGGCCGGTGTGCCCGTCTGGAGGTTGAGCCCCAGCGATGCCGTCCAGCCCGACGGGTCTTTGGCCGCGAAGGTCCGGCTGATGATGTAGTTCTCGTCACCACCGTCGAGTTTCACGGCGGCGCCGGCGGTCTCCCACTGCTTCGCGACGTATTCCGCGGCGGCGCTGCCCGTGTCCGTGGAGTTGTCATAGACAAGTGTGATGTCGACCGGCTTGCCCACCGCGCGCAGGGCCTGGCCGGCGGCGTTCGGGTCGTGGGAAGGCAGGTTGCCCTGGACGGTGTCGTAAGCGCACAGGCTCGGGTTTTCGGAGAGCAGCGATTTCGCCCGTTCGCCCTTGCCGCCGGTCAGAATCTTCGTGAGGGTGTCGAGGTCGATCGCCTGGGTCAGTGCGCGCCGTACGGCGGCCTCAGCGGTCGGGAGACCTTGATGGTGGTTGTAGACGATCATTCCGGACATGGTCGGCGTCGGCTGCGACTTGAGAGCGGCGAGGCGTTCCTCGTCCTTGCCGCTCACTATGGCCGCGTTGAGTTGACCGGACAGCAGCAGGTTCGCTCTGGTCGAGGGGCTCGGCACGATCTTGGTCGTCACGGTCTTCGGCATCCCCGGCGTGTTCGAGGTGCTGTTCTTGGGGCCCCACGTGTAGCCCTCTCGGCGGGTCATCGTGATCGAGTCTCCGGCCACGACGCGATCGATGGCGAACGGGCCGGTGCCGTCGCTCCCCGCGGAGAGGCTCTTGGGGTCCTTCAGGCCGCGCTCGCACACCAGCTGCTGCGCGCCGATGTCGTACAGCATGAAGGGCCGCGGCTTGGAGGTGGTGACGGTGAGAACGTTCCCCTTCGCGCTCGCCTTGGCATCTGCCGGCACGACGGATTCCAGGCGAGGCGACTTGTTGGCGGGGTCGACGATCCAGTTGAGGTTATCAGCGGCGGTCTGCGCGGTGAACGGCGTGCCGTCGGCGCAGGTGATGGCGTCGTTCAGGGTGTAGGTGACCTTGGTCGGGCTTTCGGTCCAGCTCTTCGCCAGGAAGGGCGCGGGCTTGGCCGTCTCGGGGTCGAGGAAGATCAGCGTGTCGTAGGAGTACATTCCGACGATCTGCGCGTTAACGAGGTTGGTGACGAGCGGATTCAGGTCGCCTGGGTCGGAGTCGATCGCGAACGCGAACGTGCCGTCCGTCGCGAAGCCCGCCTGGCCCCCGTCCGAGCCCGAGCCCGAGCCGCCGCAAGCCGCAAGAGCCGGCAGAGCGATGAGGAGGGCTGCGAAAGCAGCGGCGCGTCGATTCATGGCAGGCCCGCCTTAAGGTCCGAGTCGGGGTGTGACGTCGAACACCAAGACTCACCCGCCTGGTCGGAGGGCGCATCGTACGTCCGCCTGATCTGCGTGCGCGGACCTTGGACGATCGACCAACCCGGGACCGGCTGATGCGGTCCCGGTCGCTACGCGGGTGGCCGCGGCGATCGCCGACCGGGGCCGAGGCGGAGTTGCAGCATCAGAGCGAATCGTTCGTCGGGGTCGGCCAGATCCACGCCGCCGATCGTCTCGATCCGGCCGAGCCGGTATCGGAACGTGTTCTTGTGCACGTGGACGGCTCGTGCCGCGGCGGCGACGTCCCCGAAGTGCTCGAGCCAGCTCTGGAGTGTCGGCACCAGCTGGGTGTCGTGTTCGGTGTCGTAGTCCTCCAGGTCGGCGAGCGGGCCGGTCAGTTCGATGCGGTCGGCTGCCATCAGGTCGCCGAGGCGGAGCAGGAGGAACTCGATCGCCACGTCCGCCAGTGACGCGACGCGTCTGCCCGCGCGCGGATTGGAGCTCAGCACCCGCATCGCGGCATCGGCATCGCGCCGGGATGAGCCGAGTTCGCTGACGTCCTCGACGATGCCGCCGAGTCCGGCGCAGAACTCGGTGGTGGTGTCCAGACGGGCGATGAACTCGGCGGCCAGGTCCTTCATGGCGGCCAGCGCCGGGGCGGCCGCGGCACGCACGGGGACGACGGCGTAGACCGCGCCGCCGAGTTGGGCGACGATGGCCCGCGGATAGGTGGGCCTGAGGTGCGTCCGAAATGCGGAGGCCGTTCGCTGGATGTCGGCCGCCGTGCGGACCTCGTCGTCGGACTGCAGCGGCCCCAGGACCAGGACGCATGCCGGCGACGAACCGAAGGCCAGCTGCTGCGCGGCTTCGCGCGCGCCGGTCCCTCCCTCAAGGAGCATGGACAGCAGGGCCACTCCGAGTCGTTGGGAGGCATCGGCGCTGACGCGAGCACGCAGCATCTCGAGCGCGATCACTCGTGCTGCCTCGATCATGGCGGCTTCCCGCTCGGGGGCGAGCGGCCCTGACACGGCGGCCCAGATGGAGCCGAGAACCTCATTGCCCGCTTGGACCCTCATCGCCACCCGAGGACGGGTGTCGGGGGCGGGGTTCTGCATGAACACCGGTCGCTCCGAAGCGTACAAGCGGCGGAACATGCCTTGTTCTCTCTGGTATTCGCTGTAGATCTGCGGCACCTGGAGGCCGAGGATCGTCAGGCGGCGCGGCTCGTCGGCGCCGGCCTGGTCAGCCGAGAAGGCGACCACCCGCGACGACAGATCCTCGATCGTGACCGGGGCGTCGAGGAGAGCCGACAGCGAGTTCGCCAGGGCGAACAGGTCTCGGTCCGCATCGCCGCCGACAGCGGGCGCCCCATCGGCACCGAGATGCAGAGCGCCGCTCAGCAACGTCGCCACCTGGATCCACGATGCGCCCTGCACCAGACCGAAGATGGACACCTTGCCGCGCTCCGCCTCGCGGGCGACCACCTCGTCGACGGCCAGCGGCTCCCGGACCACGAGGGCCGTGGCCCCGGCTTCGCCCAGCACTCTGACCAGGGTGACCAAGCTGTCGTCAGCCGCCACGCCGACGCCCAGCACCACTGCGTCCGGCGGGACGTCGGGTTGGTCCAGAGGATCGTGAAGGATGACGGTCGTCACGGCACGAGCCGGCTGACGTGGCCCCGCCTTGATGGTCAGCAGCGTCGAGCCGAGCCGCTCGACCACCCGCCCGAGGTCCGCTGGACTGCTCGTACCGCCTTGCATTGTGTGATCGTACATCTGTGTCCGATTTGATTCGGTCGATCGACCCAGTGTTGGCGCGAAAGCCTCGACAACAATGGGAGTGACGCGTGGCACCGACGAAGGAGCAGCTCAGCGATGAAGGCGTACATCTCCGTCGACATGGAGGGCGTCGCCGGCATCGCGACCCTCGACCAGATCGTGCGCGGCGGGTACGGCTACCCACGAGCCCAGGAGCTCATGACCGAGGAGGCCAATGCCGCGATCGCGGGCGCCTTCGACGGCGGAGCGACGAGCGTGCTCGTGAACGACTCCCACGGGACGATGGACAACCTGATCCACGAGCGCCTCGACCCGAGGGCACGGCTGGTCTTCGGGCAGCCCAAGGCCCAGTGCATGGCCGAGGGCCTGACCGAGGACTGCGCCGTGGCGCTCTTCGTGGGCTACCACGCGCCGGCCGGCACGCCCGGGCTCTTGGCGCACACCTTCTCCGCCTACTTCGGTGAGGTCAGAGTCAACGGATCACCGGTGTCGGAGGCCGAGGTCAATGCCCTGTACGCGGCATCGCTCGGTGTCCCGGTGGGCCTGGTCACCGGGGATGACGTCATCGGCGCGATCGCGACCGAGATCTTCCCCGAGGCCACGATCGTGACCGTGAAGAAGACACACGGATTCTCGGCCACGGACTCCGTCGCGCCGAGCGTGGCGAGGAACCTGGTGCGGGAAGGGGCCGCCGATGCCGTGGCCCGCGCGTCGGCACTGAGCTGTCCGCCGCCACCCCCGTCGTTCGAGGTCGAGGTCGACTTGCCCTCGCCGGTGGCCGCCGAGCTCGCCGCCTGCATCCCCGGCTGCGCCCGGACGGCCGACCGGACGGTGTCGACAGTCCTCACGGCGTCGGCGGATCTCCTCGGATTCATCACAGTCCTGTACGAACTCGCGGCGAGCAGCGAGCGCGCGCGTCAGGTGATCTCCGACCGCCGTTAGAACTCTGCGAGTTCCTCGATGAGGGTGGTGAGCAGTCGCGTACGCGGGAGGATCCACGCGATCTCCGCGTGCTCGTCGCGGGCGTGGGCGCCGCCGCCGACGGCACCGAGCCCGTCCAGGGTGGGCACTCCCATACCCGCGGTGAAGTTCCCGTCCGATGCGCCGCCGACCGTCATCTCCTCCAGCGGAGGATGGCCGAGGCGGCGTGCGATTCGTTGCGCCTGGCTGAACAGCGCCGCCGCCGCGCTCCGTTCCATGGGCGGCCGGTTGATTCCGCCCCGCACCCGGATCTCCGCCGGGACGAGAACCGGCGCGACCTCGCGGATCGCCCGGTCCACGCGGTGCTGCTCCTCGGCGGTGCCGGCCCGGACGTCGACAGCCACAGTGGCCGTCGCGGGCACGGTGTTGGGCGTCGTGCCCGCGCTCATCACCGTCGGGGTGACGGTCGTACCGGCCGCCGGGTCAGCGAGCTGGGCGATCGCCAGCACCATCTCGGCGATCGCGATGGTCGCGTTCACGCCCTTCTCCGGATCGAGACCGCTGTGCGCGGCACGACCGAGCACTTCGATCCGGTAGAGGGACACGCCTTTGCGCCCCGTCTTCAGTGCGCCGCCCGGGCCGGCCGCCTCCAGCACGAGGGCTGCCCGGCAGCGGCCTGCTTCCTGCTCGATCAGTGCCCGTGATGTCGTGGACCCCAGCTCCTCATCGCCCGTGATGAGAAGGGTCACCTGGTCGAGGACGCCGGTGCCGCGGCATCGCCGCAGCCACGCGAGAGCGTGGATCGCCTGGACGAGGCCGAGTTTCATGTCGAAGCAGCCCGGGCCACTGACGACGCCGGCAGTTTCGGTGTAGGGCAGCTCGTCCGACGTGCCGAGCGGCCAGACGGTGTCGTGGTGCCCGAGGAGCATGACCTTCGGATCGGCCCCGCGCAGCAGGACATGGTCGACTCCGTCGACGCAAAGGATCTCTGGCCGACGCCCCAAGCGCTCATGAACCAAGTCCGCGACCACCCGCGCGGAGCGGCCGACCGCGTCCAGGTCCGTCGACGGCGACTCGGTACGAACGAGTCTGCTCAGATCCTCGAGGAGGAGCGACAGGTTCCCGGACACCTCCGGCCCGGTGGAATCCTCGGGTGTCGGCTTTTTCCTCATGAGCCGGCAGCGTTCGCGAGCCGGGTGCGCAGGAACGCGGCGAGCAGGTCCGCGGAGTGGTCGTCGAGGTTGGTGAGGACGACGACGGTCGTCGCGGTCGCCGGATCGTGGCCGGCGAACGATTGGAATCCGGGCAGTTCGCCGTTGTGGCCCCACATGCCGTCGAAGTTCGCGATGCCGAGGCCGTAGGTGATGGTGCTGTCGGGCACCGGGTGGGTGCGCATGCGTTCACGCCGGGTCTGCTCCTGGAGGAGGTCGCCGCGCACCGATGCCTCGATGAGCAGTCTCAAGTCGCCCACGGTGGACACCGCGTTACCGGCGGTCCACGCCCAGGACGGGTTGACGCGCGTCGCGTCGACGAGTTCGCCGTCCCGGCGGTGGTACCCACGCAGCCGAGGATCCGGCAGGGCGGCGGCGGCGTGCGTCAGCGGCGGGAGCTCGGTCTCCCGCATGCCGAGGGGGTCGAAGACCAGCCGGCGCGCGACGTCCTCGACTCGTGCGCCGGTTACGTGCTCGATGAGCATTCCCAGCATGATGTAGCCGGCGTTGCAGTACGCCCAGGAGGTGCCGGGCTCGAACTGCTGCGGTTTCCGCAGGGCGACTTTGAGCAGTTCGGAGGGAGTCCAGAGCCGGTCGGGCTCGAGGAGCAGACCGGCGACGAACTCCTCCGAGGTGTAGTCGGGCAGGCCCGAGGTCATGTCGAGGAGACGGCGAACGGTGACTCCTCGCGGGATCTGCGGCTCTGCCAGATGGGCCTGTATCTCATCGTCCAAGGAGAGGTCTCCGGCTTCCACCAGGCGCAGGACGATCAGCGCCACGATGGTCTTCGTGAGGCTCCCGATCCTCATGCGGCTATCGGCGGTGAGCCGCACCCCGGTGGCCAGATCGCAGACGCCGAGCGCACGGGTCCAACTACCGTACGACGGACCGCTCACGTGGACGACGGCACCCGGGATGCCCAATCGCCGGCGCTCTCCGTCCAAGGCGCCGAGCAGGTCTGGAGTCGAGGACGCATACGCATCCGATGCATTCTCAGGCAAGCGGAATCCTCACTCGTGGGTGTTATGCCGACCTTCGCATCATTGTCCTCACCAGGTATCGGCGCATTGTGCCGAAGGCCGGAAGCGGCGCGAATCCCTCGTGCGATCGACCGAATGCCCGGGAGAGAGCTCTGACTACTGTGAGGCCCAGAAGACGGGGGCCGGTCACCTTGGGAGGAGAATCGCGTTGTCGAGCGTTGAGAAGGACGAGCTCGCGGAGTCCGGCGACACAGGGATCGTCGGACCGCCCGATTCCATCAGGCAGCTCCCGCGTTTCGCGGGGCCCTCCACGTTCGCCCGCCTGCCGCGGCTCGACGAGGTCTCCCGGGCCGACGTCGCGATCTTCGGCGTGCCGTTCGATGCCGGTACCACCTACCGGCCAGGCGCACGATTCGGCCCGGAGGCCATTCGCGCCGGCTCCAAACTCCTGAGGCCTTACCACCTCGGGCTCGAGATCGAGCCGTGGTCGAGGTTGCAGATCGCCGACGCCGGTGACGTCGGCGTGACTCCCTTCGACATCGCCGAGGCGGTGAGTCAGATCGAGTCGGCCGCTCAGCGGCTCTATCGAAGTGCTGACCGGATCATCACTCTGGGCGGCGACCACACCGTCGCCCTCCCGATGCTGCGAGCCGCCCATCGGCACCACGGCCCCGTGGCACTCATCCACTTCGACGCCCATCTCGACACCTGGGACAACATGTTCGGTGCGCGGCTCACTCACGGCACTCCGTTCCGCCGGGCCACCGAGGAGCGACTGCTGGCGGTGAACCACTGCGCCCATGTGGGCATCCGCCACACAACCCCGGCCGCCAAGGATCTGGAGGACGACAGGGAGCTGGGATTCGCGACGATCTCCACACTCGACGTCGCGCGGCGCGGCATCGAGCACGCCGCCGACCGGCTCCGGGAGAGAGTGGCTGATCGGCCGGTCTACATCAGCATCGACATCGACGTGCTTGATCCCGCCCATGCGCCCGCGACCGGCACCCCTGAGCCCGGCGGACTGAGCACCCGGGAGCTTCAGCTGCTGCTGTACTCCCTCGCGGACCTCGACATCGTCGGTGCGGATGTCGTCGAGGTCTCACCCGCCTACGACCACGCTCAGATCACCGCGCTGGCCGCCGCCGGCCTCACGTTCGACCTCCTGGCCATGGTTGCCCGGGGAAGGTAGTCATCGGAACGGCCCCGGTCCGGGCCGCGATCTCGATGGCGGGCACGCCGTTTGTCAGCGAGGTCATGGGAGGCGTGCCGTCGCCAGCCAGCCGCGCCCGCTGTCGGCGCGGGCGGGGTCGAACGCGGGTGGGATCGGGCGTTCGCAGGCGGCCGCGGCCTCGGCGATGTCCGTCACGGAGGGCTGCCAGCCGAGGTTGGAGAGCCAGGTGTCCAGGTTCTCGGCGGGGCCGCCTCGCCATAGTCCGACGAGTTCGGCGGAGATGTCGGCGCGGGCGGCGCGGAGCAGCTCGGAGTCCTCCGCGTGGTCCAGGGCGCGCGATCAACTGCCACAGCACGTGCAGCCGATCGTGTCGGGCGAAGGCGAGGAACTCGGCCAGTTGGTCGGCGGTCCACACCGCCACTGTCGGGTGTTCGCCCTCGCGCCGCCAGGCGGCCACTCGCCGGTTGGTCCAGACCTGCGGATACGGCCGGGAGGACGCGGGCAGCCGGATCATGCGTGCCGGGTTGGAGGCGATCAGGCCATCACGCACTGCGGCGTTCAATGCCGCGTGCAGCGTGGCGCGGATGCGGTGCAGGGTCGAGGGCGCGATCGGCTTGCCGTAGCGGGTGCGCCGTCCGGCGAGGACGGCGAACATGCGGCCGATGTCCCGGGTGGTCAGCTGGGCCAACTCGATCCGGCCCAGATACGGGATCAGATACAGGCGTACATGATCGGCGTAACCTTCGCGGGTGCTGGGCCGCAGTCCCTGCAGCCAGCAGCGCAGCCATCGCGCCACCGTGTATCCCGCACGCAGCGTCCGCCCAACTGCCTACTCGTACGCGCATCGACGCATCCACATCGCTTGTACACCACGATGCGATCCTGGCGATATCTCATTGTCCCGTCCTTTCTTGATCGCCTTTAAGGGCAGGACAACACCGAGACCCCCAACACATCGCCCGCCGACAACCAGGCGAGAGCAAAGACCCAGGACGAGCTACCAAACGGATCCGCACGGACCGGGCCTCGCTCATCCGGCTGGTCGACGCGGTGCCGGCCGAGCAGACTAACGAATAGATCGAAGCCCGCCGCTACATGGGCCTGGCATCCTGGCCAAGGCTCGCAGGTGGTGATCAGCGACGACACGCCATCACCTTCGAAGGCCGTCTGGCTCCGACCACCCGTTACTCAAACAAGATCGAGATACACCACTGACTGGACACACCCGCACCTTGACGGAGGCGAAGCCCGGGATGGGGTTGGCTGCGGCGAGGACGATCATGTCGCCGCGGGTGGCGATCTCCGCGTGAAGCTCGGCAACCTCTTGCCGGAGCGGGCAGTCGACGCTGGGTGCCCATGGATCGGCATCGTGCAGGCAGGCGTGCTTGGCCTCGGTCTGCTGTTGGTGGTCGAGCAGGCGGCCCACGGCGGCGTGAAAACGTCTGAGCAGCTCACTGTTCAGGAGGCTGCGCAGGCTTTTGGCGGGCTGAGAGTCCATGGTTCTCCTCACGTAGGCCCGCTCGGCGTGGGCCGGGCGGACGAGGGCTGATTGGATTCGGGCGTAGGCGCGAACGGCTAGCTCGGCTGACGAGCTCTGCGCTACGGCAGGTACGGGTCGAGCACGGGCTGCTGCACGCCGCTGAGCAGCGCGGCCATGCGTGACAGCTCGTGCTCCGGTGCCTGGCTGCGCCCGGCCCTGTCGCCGCTGAAGGTCTCGATCTGAGGTGTCGTCGAATAGGGTCTGAAACGCTTTTCGTCGCTCGGTCCAAGTAGAGGTGTAAGGGCGAACGACGAAGGGAGCGAGGCCATTGCGCCTCAACGAAGACCTTGTGGCCTTTGAGGCCTTCTATCGCCGCCGCGTCGATGCCGTCATGCGATTCGTGGTCCGGCGGGTGAGCGACCCTCACTTAGCCGCCGACCTGACGGCGGACATCTTCCTGGCGGTCCTGGACTCGGAGCACACCTACGTGCCCGGCCGGGGTAGCGAGCTCGCTTGGCTCTACGGCATCGCACGCAACGTCGCATCCGCCCAGCACCGCAAGGCGGCCATCGAGGCGCGGGCGACCAGCCGCGTCGCCGGCCGCCGACTGATGGACGACGACGATCTCACCAGGATGGAGGAGCGGATCGACGCCGAGCGCCGGATGCGCAACGCCTTGGAGGCCATGCAGGGCCTTCCCGAAGGCGAACGCGCCGTGCTGGAGCTCGTCGCGATCGATCAGCTCACCGTCACCGAGGCCGCCAAGGCTCTGGGCATCAGGCACGTGACCGCACGCGTCAGACTGCACCGCGCCCGGCGCGCCCTCGAGAACGTCGCCTCGCCATCGGCCGTGTACCAGGAAGGACGGATATGACCAACTTCGAAGATCGCCTTCTGAGTGCACTCAAGGACGAGATCACGACGAGAAAGGCAGAAGATCAAATGACAACTGTGACACCCGTACGACGCACCCGGCGCATCGTGGGACTGTCCGCTGCGGTGGCGGGGGTCGCGGCGGCCGCCACGGCCGTGGTGATGCTGACCGGCGTGACCGGCAGCGCGGCCGCGGCGTACGCGGTCTCCAAGAGCTCGGACGGCACTGTCGACGTGCAGATCAACTCGTTCGTCGACCCCGACGGCCTGGAGTCCGAGCTGGCCGAGGCCGGGATCAAGTCGGTGGTGGACTACCTGCCCGCAGGCCAGACCTGCAAGCAGCCCCGGGGCGAGAACGGGGCCGCGGACGGGAAGTTCGCCGCGGGCATCAGCAAGGCGGGTGACGGGATCGCCTTCAAGATCAAGGAGGGGGACGTCCCCGCGGGGTCCACGCTGGTGCTGGCCGTCACGAAGAGCGAGGACGGCGACTCCGCGGCGCCGTCCACGACCTCCCTGCAGATCGTCAAGGGGACGGTCGCCCCCTGCGAGCCCACTTCCGCGCCCGCGATCCCGCCCCTTGACAACGAGACCACTTCCGCGCCCGCGACCCCGCCCCTTGACAACGAGACCGGCGGAACCACGGACAAGCAGGACAACGGTCCCACCGTCGACAACGGCACGGAGGAGGGAAAGGGCGTCACCGACAAGAACGACTGACCGCCCCATCCGAACGGCTCCTCACCCACAGGGCCGTGACTCCTCACCGGTAGACCGCTGGTCCGGCGACCTCCCGCCGGAAGAAGGCGGCCCGCCCGGCCGCCCCTCCCGAGCAGCGGGGGCCGCCGGGCCTTCCGTCGTCACGATACGTCATGACCCTGTTACGGTCGCTTAAGGCCACCCGGCGAAGACCCGGAAAAGACCAGGACGGACGCGGTGAATCCGTGCACGTGGTTGTGCCCGGCTACCGGCTCCACCTCGCCGGCCGCGAAGAACCCCGCCACCCCGATGGGCCCCAGCGTGTCCCGCAGCGCGACCGGGTCGTGGTCGGCGGTGCCGAACTCCGCGGCCAAGGCCTCGACACCGCCTTCCTGCCGATCGATGACGCACAACGCGTGGTCGATCTGAGCTCCTAGATCACGCAGCTGACCAGTGGAGATCGCGATCTGCCCACCCGAGGTCACCACGTCTTCGACGACCAGGACGCGTCGGCCCTTGACGTCGGCGCCCTCGGCCAGCCGGGCAGTGCCATAGGACTTCGCTGTCTTGCGCACGAACGCGCAGGGCAAGCCGGTGCGCCGCCCCAGCGCCGTGACCACCGCGATGCCACCCATCTCCAGGCCGGCCAACACCTCGGTCCCCTCGGGAACCAGTGACACCATCCCCGACGCCAACTCATCCAGAAGGGTCGGATCGGCCTCGAACTGGTACTTGTCGAAGTACTCCTCGGCCACTCGTCCCGAACGCAACACGAACCGCCTCTCCACGGTTCACCGGCGCGGCAGCCCGCGTTGCCAACTTGCCTGACGTGCCTGACAGACCTTCAAGCGGCTGACCAGCGGTTTCGCTTGGCAACCCAAGATAACGATTGCCACCGCTCTGGACCGCCTCATGACAGCTACCCGGGCACGAAGGC
>NZ_JBSGFQ010000188.1:0-17406 GCF_053603495.1 Nonomuraea sp. NPDC004186
AGCGACCCTGCGAGCAGCGCGGCGAGCAGGGCGGTGAGGCCCACGCGGAGCGCCCGGGCCACGGGCCGCCGGCGGGCGGGCGCGGGTAATGCGGCGGGGGGTGCGGTACCGACAGGTTTCACTGTTGAACATCCTCTGCGTTGATGGCGTCCACCGCCGCCGTGTCGACCTTGAAGACGCTGCTGGCCACCCGGCGCTGGAGGAACTGGTCGAACTTCTCCTCGATGAGCGACTGCCGGATCCGCCGCGAGTACTCGGCGAACGCCGCGTCCTCGTCGACGGTCTTGCCGTTGAGCTGGTAGTACGTGATCTGGCCGGTGCCCGGGACCGGGCCGGAGATCTGGCCCGGCGCGAGCTTGCCCAGCACGGTCATGAGCTCCTGGTCGTGGGCGGCCGAGCCGCCGCCCTGCTGCGTGGCGGTCGTGAGCCTGGCGCCGGGCTCGCGGTCCGCGAGCTCCGCCAGCCGGCCGGCGGCGGCCACCCGCCGCTGGAGCCCGGCCGCGTAGCCGGCCGTGTGGCCGGCAGGGGCGCCGTCGGGCACCGGCACCACGAGCGTCGCGTACGTGTACGTGGTCGCGTTGGCGCTCCAGGAGTCCCGGTCGGCGTCGAACGCCCGCCGGACCTCGGCGTCGGTCACCCGGAGCGGGCCGTTCGCGCTGAGCCGCTGCTTCAGGCCCGTCGTGAGCCCGGTGAGCCGGTGCGAGTAGTACTCCTCGGGGGAGAACTCCGCCAGGCCGTAGACCACCTGGCCCCTGGCGATGGCGTCGGCGCGCCGCTCGTTCTCGGCGGCGAGCTCGGCGAGGAAGTCCGCGTGGTCGACGGAGCCGATCAGGTGCTGCTCCTTTGCCAGGACGAGCGCCGTCTTGTCCCGCCGGATCTCGTCCAGCGCGCGGGCCGCGAGCCGCTGGAGCGCGGTCCTGTCGCCGGCCTTCGCGTTCCAGTCGATCGCGCCCTGGAGCCGGTACTGGTTGCGTAACTCGTTCTCCACCTGAGGCGTCAGGCGGCGCATGTGGAAGAGCAGCTCGTCGAGGGTGACGGCGTGCCCGTCGAGGGAGGCGACCTCGTCCGTACGCTGGGCGAGCGCCACGCCGCCGAGCACCAGCGCGGCGAGTGCGGCCACCACGGCGGCGATGAGGACGGCGGCGCGGGGTGACCGGCTACGAACGGCGCCCTTTCCTGTGGCCTTCTTCACGAGGACGGCTTTCATGATGCTGCTCCGATCGCGGTCACGTGGGCGACGACGGGGGTGTCCCGCGCCTGCGGCACCTCGACCAGCACGGCGTCCACCTCGGCCGGCGTGAACGTCAGGATGCGCTGGTAACCCACCGCGTTCGCCTCCGCGAGCGTCGTCCACCGGCCGTCCCGGCGGCCCCGGACCACGACGTGCTCGATGCGCTGCCCGTGCGCGATGTCCTCGCCCACCACGACCGCCTCGACCAGGCCGGGCCGTGCGAACACGAGCCGCACGCCGGGCTGGGGGTCGGCGTCGTCCGGCCGCCACGGCGTACGGCCCCCTCCGGGCCACGCGGTCGCGACGTCGCCTGCCGTACCGGACGACACCGTCACGGTCGCCTCCAGGCGCCGCGCCCGGAAGTCCTCGACACGCCGCCCGAGCTGCTCCAGCACCGCCACGTCGGCGTCCCGCAGCAGCCCGTCACGGGCGGGCGGGACGTTGAGCAGGAAGCAGGAGTTGCCGCCGACGGCACGCAGGTAGATGGCGAACAGCTCGTCCGCGGGTCGGACCAGGGCGTCCTCGGCCGGGTGGTGGAACCATCCGGGCCGGATCGAGGTGTTCACCTCCGCCGGGTACCAGACCAGGTCGTCCTCGCGCCCCGCCAGGGCGGCGCGGCTGCCGAGATCGAGGTCGTCGCTGCGGACCAGCCGGGCGAACGTGCCGTCGTCCGCCTGCTGCGAGCGGTCCGCGATCCGCTCGGCGTCCAGCAGGGCCCGCGGGACGACGCTCCACTCGTCGGGTCGGGTGCTGCCGGCCTCGTTGCCGCACCAGCGGACGTCGGGCCCGCACACGCTGATGACCGCGTCCGGCTGCAGCTCGCGGACCACCGCGTAGTACCGCTCCCAGTCGTACACCTGGCGCCTGCCGTCCGGGCCCTCGCCGTTCGCGCCGTCCAGCCACACCGTGAACACCGGCCCGTAGCGGGTGAGCAGCTCGGTGAGCTGGGCGACGTAGAAGTCGTCGTACGCGCTCCCGCTGCCGTAGGACGCCTCGGTGCGGTCCCAGGGCGACAGGTAGATCCCGAACCGCAGGCCGTGCCGCCGCGCCGCCTCCGAGACCTCCGCGACCACGTCGCCGCGGCCGCCGCGCCAGGGCGACGCGGCGACCGAGTACGCGGTGACGTCGCTCGGCCACAGGCAGAAGCCGTCGTGGTGCTTGCAGGTGAGGATCACGCCGGTCATCCCGGCGGCCTTGAGCGCCCTGACCCACTGGTCGGCGTCGAGCCCTTCCGGGTCGAAGGCGGCCGGGTCGTCGTGCCCCTCGCCCCACTCCCGGTCCGTCATCGTGTTCATGCCGAAGTGGATGAACCCGTAGAACTCCATCGCCTGCCACGCGAGCTGGCGCTCGCTCGGCCGTACCGCCGTCAATGTCCGAAGAATCATCGGAACCGCCGGTTGTACGAGGCCAGCACGGCCAGCAGCCCCACGAGTGCCGCGAGCATGATCGCGAGGCTGCCCCACCCGGCCGTCGTACGGGCGGCGGCGACGACGGCGACGCAGACGGCCGCGACGAGCGTGCGAGCGGTGACGAGCAGCACGCTGCGCGTCGAATCCTTCATCACGGTTTCCTCTCTGGGAAACGGGCCGGTCAGCCCTTCACACCGCCGGATGCCATGCCTTCGATCAGCCGGCGCTGGATCAGCGCGTAGAAGATGAGGACGGGGACGATCACGATGACCATGCCGGCGTACAGCCGCCCGTAGTCGGCCGCCGCCTTCTGCGCGGTCATCAGGTTGAGCAGGCCCACCTGCAGCGTCTTGCCCTCGCCGGGCAGCAGGGTGAGCGCGATGATGAAGTCGTTCCAGTAGGCCAGGAAGTTGAACAGGATCACGGTGGTGAGCGCCGGCCGCGCCATCGGCAGCATCACCCTGACCATGACCTGGAAGCGGGAGGCCCCGTCCAGGGCCGCGGCCTCCTCGTAGTCGGCCGGGATCGACCGGAAGTACGCGGTGAGCAGGTAGATGGTGAACGGGATCGACGTGGCCGCGTAGACGAGCGAGAGGACCCCGGGGTTGTCGATGAAGAAGCCGTCGGGGAACACGTCGGCGAGCGCGCGGTCCCAGCCGACGAGCATGAGGAAGATCGGCACGACGATGTAGTTGACGTTGACGAACAGCCCGGCCAGCATCGCGACCTCGACGAGGCCGCGGCCGCGGAACTCGTACCGGGCGATGACGTAGGCCGCCGGGACGGAGACGGCCACGACGAACACCAGCCCGAGCACCGTGACCAGCACCGAGGTGAAGAAGTACTGGCCCATGCGCGCGGTGACGAACGCGTCGGCGTAGTTCTGGACGTGCAGGCCCTCCGGGAGCGTCCAGGGGCTGCCGTAGAACTCGCCCTTCTCCTTGAGCGAGGCGAGCAGCACCCAGCCGACCGGCACCGCGATGGCCAGGGCGATCGCGGTGACGAGCACGTAGGTCAGCGGCCTTCCGGCGCGCTTGATCGTGGTCATGGTGGCGGTCCTCAGAACTGGAGGGGCTCGCGCCGCGTCGCCCGGCTGACCAGCAGCGACACGAGGAACGAGAAGGCGAAGACGACGACGCCGATGGCCATGCCGTAGCCGTACGACGAGTTCGTGTACGCCTGCTTGTACATGTAGCTCAGCAGGACCTCGGAGGAGCCGTCGGGCCCGCCGCCGGTCATCGCGCGGACCAGGACGAAGCTGAGATTGACCGCGCTCATGACGAAGAACGTCAGCGTCGTGCGGAGGTTCTGCCAGATGAGCGGCAGCGTGATGGCGAAGAACTGCCGCCCCGCGGACGCGCCGTCGAGCGCGGAGGCCTCGTAGATCTCCTCCGGGATGCTCGCCATGCCGGACATGTAGAGGACCATGTAGTAGCCGAGCGACTGCCAGACCATCGCGATCGCGACCGACCAGATGACGAGCTGCTGGTCGCCGAGCCAGATCTGCTGCAGGCCGTCGAGTGACAGCAGCCGCAGGGTGCCGTTGAGCAGGCCGTTCTTCTGGTCGAAGATCGCGGAGAAGATCGCCGCGATCACGACCACGGACAGCACGCTCGGCACGTACAGGACGAACCGGTACACCGTCCGGCCCCGCAGGCGTTGCCTGGTCATGATCGCCGCGAGGAACAGGCCCGTGCCCATCGTCACGACGGTCACGACGACCAGGAGCGCGACGGTGTTCTGGAACGCGCGGACGAACTGCGGGTCCTCGAGCAGCCGGGCGAAGTTGCCCAATCCGACGAAGCGCATGTCCGGGGAGAACCCGCTCCAGGTGAAGAGGGACATCCGGAACACGTTCAGGGTCGGGACGATCATGAACACCGCGAAGAGCACGAGCGCGGGCAGGAGGCAGGCGAGCACGAAGAGGCCGTCGCCGCGCCGCCGCGTGGTCACCTCACCCACCTGCCTGGCGCAGTTTCTCGCTGGCGTCGTTGAGCGCGGCCTGCCACTGGTCCTCGGTCTTGTCGCCGCTGATGATGCTGTTGGCGGTGTCGAAGAGGGCGGCCTTGATGTCGACGCCCTCGACGGGCGCGGTGCTCGCGAACCCGCCGACGAGCGCCTCGACCGTCGTCTCCTCGTAGACCTTGTAGAACTCGGCGCTCTCCCCGGACAGGCTGCTCGCGATGCCCTTGATCGGCTGGATCGCGTTCGACCTGGCGAAGATCTTCGCCGCCTCGTCGGAGTACAGGTAGGCGACGAACTCCTTCGCCGCGTCCTTGTTCTTGGCGGCGGCGGGGACCCAGACCGACTCCACCGACGTCGTGACGAAGCGCTTGCCGCCCACGGTGACCGGCGGCAGCGGCGTCAGGCCCCACTGGAAGCCGGCGGCGCGCGGGGCGTCCTTCATCTCGCCGACGACCCAGGTTCCGTTCGGCATGAACAGGGTCTTGTTGTCGAGGATCGACTGCTGGTTCTTGGTGAAGTCCTGCTCGTTGGCGTACCCGACCGTCGTCGGCGCGGCGTACTTCAGCAGCCGGGTGGTGAGGTCGAGCGCCTGCCGGGCCTGCGGCGTCTGCCACACGCCCTGCTTGTACGTCATGACGTCGGTGTAGAACTGCTCCCCGCCGACGTCGGCGAGCAGCGCGAAGAAGTACGCGTCGAGGTACCCGGCGGTCGGGTACGTGAACAGCGAGATCTTCTCCTGCTTGGCCTTCTCACCCAGCGCGAACATCTCGTCCCAGGTGGCCGGGACCTTCCAGCCCTTCTGGGCGAACAGTCCCTTGTTGTAGAAGAGCCCGCTCGGCGCGTAGTACATCGGCATCGTGTACGTCTGGCCGGTGCCGTACGGGTTGGTGTTGAGGTTGCCGACGATGCCCCCGATGAGCTTGTCGCCCACGGTCTTGTCCTCGCCGGGGACCTTCGCCTTCAGCACGGGCGTCAGGTCCTCGAGGGCCTTGTCCTTGATGAGCGTCTCGGTGAGCGCGGCCTTGCGGCCCTGGCCGAGCACCACGACGTCCGGGAAGCGCCCGGCCTTCATATTCGGCGTGATCTCGTCCTCGATGCTCTTCGAGATCTGTAACCGCACGTCGACGCCGGGGTGGGAGGCCTTGTACGCCTGGATGACCTGGGCGTACATGTCCCGGCCGTAACCGCCTTCGAGGGCGGCGACGCTCAGGGTCGTCTTGCCGGAGCCCGAGCCGTCCCCGTCGGCCGAGCAGCCGGTGAGCAGTCCGAGCGCCGAGATCGCGGCGCTCGCGAGGACGAGTGATCTCCTCATGGTTCTGGGGTCCTTCCCGTGGACGACTGCCCACCTGGGTGAGGCGGAGGAACGAGTCCGGGGTCCGGCCGCGCCGGAGGTCACGACGACGGGGCGCCGCGCCGCCGGCCGGGGATCTGGATCTCTCGGCTGGGTCCGGACGTTGTTACAGTGGCATCGATAACATGAAGGCGCAAGAGGCACTTTGCGGACAAGCGCGACATGAGTCAGTGGTGACGCGGCGGCGCCGTCGAGTCGCGCACCGACAGCGACGCGGTGGCGAGGGCGCCGGCGGCCTCGCCGGCCAGCAGCAGGGCCACGGCCGCCGCGCCGGAGCGGTAGAAGTCCTGCCGCACGGTCGTCAGCGGCGGGTGGCAGTAGGCCGCCAGAGCGATGTCGTCGACGCTCACGATGGACACGTCGGCGGGCACCGACCGGCCGTGCTCGCGCAGCGCGCGGATCACCCCGAAGGCCATCTCGTCGCTGGCGGCGAAGACCGCTGTCACGTCCGGGATCATCGCGAGGACCTGCCCCTGCCGGTATCCCGAGTCGGGCGACCAGTCGCCCTCCAGCGGGGGCGGCGCCTGGATCCCGGCCGCGGCCAGGCACTCCTGCCAGCCCTGCCGCCGCTGGCGCGCCTCGATCCACTCGTCGGGGCCCGACACGTGCCACACCTGGCGGTGCCCGAGGTCGAGCAGGTGCTGCGTGGCGACGCGGCCCGCCTCCTTCTGGTCGATCCCGAGCACCCGAGCGCTTGCGGTGCGGGAGCCGTCGAGCGTGACGGTGGGGATGTCGCGGGTGATGTCCTCCATCTTCTGCGTCACCGAGATGAGCGGCACGGCGATCACGATGCCGTCCACCCCCTGGTCGGCGAGCTTGGACAGGGACCGCTCCATCAGGCCGGTGTCGAGCCTGGCGATGGTCGCGATGCTCACCGCGTAGCCCGCCGCGCCCGCGGCCGCCTCGACGCCGGCGGTCACCGCCGAGCGCGAGTAGTAGCCGCCGGACTGCAGCAGCACGAGCCCGACGGTGTGGCTGCGTCCGGAGGAGAGCACCCGGGCGGCGTTGTTGAAGCGGTAGCCGAGCCGCTCCACGGCGGCGATCACGCGCTTCCTGGTCTCCGGGTTGACGTTCGGCGAGTCGCGCAGCGCGCGCGAGACGGTCTGCGCCGACACCCCGGCGGCTCTGGCCACGTCAGCCATGCTCGGCTGCCTCGTGGGCCGCCCAGTGGGCTGCCCGGTGGCCTGCTCGGTGGCCTTCGTCATGGCGCTCCCCTCTTGCGGCCTGCCCGCGACGTCGTCAGCTGATCCTACCGCCCTTGTTACGTATGGCATCGATAACATAGGCTCTCCCACCGTGATCGAGCTGCCCGCGCCGGACCTCTCGCCGGCCCCGACGACGACCACGCCCCCGACCCCGACCCCGACCACGAGCCCGGCCGCTGGGGCCGCGCTCACCTGGCGCGGGCGCCGCCTGTACCGGCACGGCGTCCCCCATCGCATCCTGTCCGGGGGGCTGCACTACTTCCGCGTCCACCCCGACCTCTGGCGCGACCGCATCCGCCGGCTCGCCGATCTCGGGCTCAACACGGTGGACACGTACGTGGCGTGGAACTTCCACCAGCCGCGCGAGGACGAGGCGCCGCGCTTCGACGGCTGGCGGGATGTCGAGCGGTTCATCCGCACGGTGGGGGAGGAGGGGCTCGACGTCGTCGTCCGGCCCGGCCCGTACATCTGCGCGGAGTGGTCGAACGGCGGCCTGCCGAGCTGGCTCACCGGCCGCGACGTCGCGATCCGCAGCTCCGACCCCGCGTTCACCTCGGCGGTCGGCCGCTGGTTCGACGAGCTGGTCCCGCGCATCGCCGCGCTCCAGGCCGCCGAGGGCGGGCCGGTCGTGGCGGTGCAGGTGGAGAACGAGTTCGGCAGCTTCGGCGACGACCAGGCGTACCTGCGCTGGAACCGCGCGGCCCTGATCGAGCGCGGCATCGGGGAGCTGCTGTTCACCGCCGACGGGCCCACCGAGCTGATGCTGGACGGCGGCACCCTGCCGGGGACCCTGGCGGCCGCCACCCTGGGTTCCAAGCCCGACGCCGCCCGGCGACTGCTCGCGGCGCGGCGGCCGGAGGAGCCGTTCGTCGTCGCCGAGTTCTGGAACGGCTGGTTCGACCACTGGGGCGAGCGCCACCACGTCCGCGACCCCGGCGGCGTCGTGGACGCGCTCAAGCAGATCGTCGCCGACGGCGGCAGCGTGAGCATCTACATGGCGCACGGCGGGACCAACTTCGGGCTCTGGGCGGGCGCCAACGAGCAGGAGGGCCGCTTGCAGCCCACCGTGACCAGCTACGACTCCGACGCGCCGGTCGCCGAGGACGGCACGCTGACCGCCAAGTTCTTCGCCGTGCGGGAGGCGCTCGGCGCGCGCGGGCCCGTGCGGATGCCCGCGCGGACGCCGACGCTGCCGCCGGCGTCCGTCCCGCTCGTCCACCGCGCGGGCCTGCTGGCAGGTCTGCGTGCCGTGCCGGCGTCCACCTCGACCGGGCCGCGCCCGGCCCCGTTCGAGCGGCTCGGGCTGGACGCGGGCATGGTCCTGCACAGCGCGCGGCCGCGGATCCCGGCGGGCGAGCACCGGCTCGTCCTCACCGACGTACGCGACCGGGCCCTGGTCTTCGCCGACGGCGCCTTCCTCGGCGTCGCCGGCCCCGACCAGCGGGAGCTGCCGGTCCGCGGCACCGGCGCCGCCGTCCACCTGGAGGTCCTGGTCGAGAGCCTCGGCCGGGTGAACTACGGGCCCGGCATCGGCCGGCACAAGGGCCTGATCGGCCCGGTCCTCGTGGACCGGCGGATCGTGCAGGGCTGGGACAGCACGCCGATCGCCCTGCAGGAGTGGTCCACCGCCGAGCTGACCCGCGCGCTCGACGCCGGTACGGGCGAGCAGGCCGAGCACGCGGGCCCGGCGCCCGGGCACGCGGGTCCCGGGCCCGGGCAGGCCGAGCACGCCGGTCGCGGGTCCGGGACGGCCGGGTTCGCCGTCGCGACGGTGGACGTCGAGACGCCCGCGGACACCTTCCTGGCCCTGCCGGGATCCCGGCAGGGCCTCGTCTGGGTCAACGGGTTCCTGCTCGGCCGCTACTGGGACATCGGGCCGCAGGTCACGCTGTACTGCCCGGCGCCGCTGCTCCGCGAGGGCCGCAACACCGTGACGGTCCTCGAGCTCGAACGGCTCGGCGCGACCCTGGAGCTGCGCGACCGCCCCGAGCTGGGCCCGCCGGAGGAGTACGTCGAGGAGTTCGGCTGACCCGCCGGCCCCTCACCGCTGGAGCCGGGCGTCGGCCGCGGCCAGGAAGACGTCGAGCACCCCGTCGCCGACCTGCGGCTGGGCCGCGCCCCAGCGGTTGCGCGGCGGGCTGACCCGGACGGCGCGGGCCTGCCGCTGCAGGTCGCGCGACCCGGCGAGCAACGCGGCCGCCTTGGCCTCGTCCCCGGCCTCCCGGGCCTGGAGCGCGTCGAGCAGGTCCACCATCGCCCGGCCCCACAGCTCGGTGGCGTCCAGCCAGGACGCGGCGTCGTCGGCGAAGCCCTTCTGCACCGCTCCGCCGCGGATGGTGGCCGGCGCCGTGGCGATGGCCTTCGCGTACGGCCGCAGCGTGGTGATCGCCTGGGTGCGCCGCCCGGCGTCCCACGCCTGCCAGAACGCGGCCACCCGCGCGGCGAGCCCGGGCGCCTGGGTCTGCCAGGGGGTGCCGCCGAAGGTCGGGGCCATGTGCTCCAGGTCGCCGAAGACCAGCAGGGCCGCGGTGGCCGCCTGGTCGCCGCCGGCGAGGTAGGCCATCGCGCGCGGCCAGCTCCTCCTCGCGTCGTACGCCTTGTCGTTCCAGGCGAAGTCCGCGGCGCCGAAGACCGCGACCTTGCTCGCGTACGGCTGGTTCATCGGGTTGGCCACGATGCCGGACAGGTGCGCGGCCAGGCCGCCCTCACGCTTGTCGTAGGGTGCCAGCAGCAGCCGGCCGCTGGTGTTGCCGTAGTCGTTGACCGGGTAGTTGTCCCAGACGAAGACCTTGCGCCCGAACAGCTGCGCCGCCTTCTCGGCCTGCGCGTTGGTGATCTCCGGCGGCACGGTGTCGGTGCCGGTCCACATCACCTCGACCGCGGGATCGAGGGAGGCCCGCATGGTCTGCTTGTACGTGGTGTCGGTCAGGTCGCCGTACTCGGTGGGCACCATCTGCAGCGGCTGGGCGCCGTCGTGGGTGGCGATGAAGTCGCGCTGCAGGTCGTTGAGCAGGTCGACCTGGGCCTTGGCAGCGGCGGTGCGTCCGGCGGCGCCGTACGCCGTCTCGTCCGCCGTGCAGTTCCAGCGGGTGTAGCTGATGTCGTCCAGCGGGATGGAGAACGCCCTGGCGCCCAGGTCGTAGAGCGCCTGCAGCTTCCGCTTGAGGATGTCGCGGTCCGCGCGGTCGGAGTAGCAGATCGACACGCCGGGGGAGAGCGCGAAGGTGAAGCGGACGTGGTTGGCGCCGGCCCGGGCCACCAGCTCGCCCAGCTCGGCGAGCTTGTCCGCCGGGTAGGGGTCGCGCCACTTGTCGCGGTGGTAGGGATCGTCCTTGGGGGCGTAGATGTAGGTGTTGGCCTTGACGTCGCCGTAGAAGTCCATCTGGTCGAGGCGTTCGGCGTGGGTCCACGGCGCGCCGTAGAAGCCTTCGATGGTGCCGCGCAGCGGCATGGACGGGAAGTCGCTGACCTGGACCCCCGCCACCTGCCAGCCGCCGCCGGACGGGACGAACAGCTGGCGCAGCGTCTGCACGGCGTAGAACTGGCCCGCGGCGTCCTTGCCGCCGAGCGCGATCTGGCGCGGTGTGCCGCCCGAGACCCGCAACGCGTACCCCTCGGCCTGGCCGGGGACGACAGTGCCGCCGAGCGCCTGCGCGATGTCCGGGCGGGCCGCGGGGCCGAGGCGGACCTTGAGCAGGCCGGACGTGCCCGCGGGGATCTTGTCGGGGGCGACCGTGTCCACCCGGCCGGCGCCGTGCGCCTTGAGCTCCCGTACGAGGCGGTCGCGGGCGGCGGGGTCGGTCTGGCCGTCGGCGACCACGAGCACCCGGCCGGTGACGACGGCGGCGGCGCCGGCGCCGGTCAGCGACTGCGGGGTGGGCGACACCGAGGGCAAGGGCGGGACGGGAGCGGCGTGGGCCGCGGGGACGGGCAGGAGCGCCCCCGCGCACAGGGTCGCGGCCAGCGCGAGGCACGCCGCAGGGGTGATCTTGCGTCTTCTCAAGGAGATCTCCACTGGTCTATACCCATGAGGGGTCGGGGGGCGCGCCTTTCTCTGCGCGGTCTAGACCGGCAACCTGATCATCACCCTAATATCGGCATCTTTACTGTCAAGAGTTGCAATGCGGCACATGTCCGGCAAACCCTGCCAATGAACCGGCCCGCGCCCCTCCGCGTATCCGATGAATATGAGGGCAGCGGCGCGGTTCTACGCCGGTTCGGTGGTGGCGGCGGGGGCCGTGGTGCTGGTCGCGGCCCTGCGGTTCGGGGGTGCTGAGGCGGAGCCGGTGATCGCCGGTCTGCCCACCGCCGGACCGGTCACCGAGTGGGCCCTGCCGCTGGTCAAGCTCGGCTACGACCTGTGCGCGGTGGCCACCCTGGGAACGTTGCTGGCCGCCGTCGTCCTCGCGCCGGCCGGCTCGCCCGAGAAGGCGGCCTGCCTGCGGGCGGCCCGGTGGTGGGCGCTGGGGTGGGCGGTCACCGCCGCCCTGAGCTACCCGCTGACCATGTCGTACGTGCTGCCGCTGCCCGTCACGGACCTGATCGTCGATCCCGGCCTGCTGCGCTACGGCCTGACCATCCCGCAGGCGCGGGCCCTGCTGCCGGTGCTGGGCGCGATCACCATGGTCGTCCTGGCCACCCGGCTGCCGCGCCTGCCCGGGTGGGTCGCGCCGGCGGTCGCCGCGTTCGGGCTGCTGCCCCCCGCCTACGTCGGGCACGCCGCCTCGGCCGCCGACCACGACGTCGCGGTCTCCGCGCTGACGGCTCACCTGATCGCCGTGTCGTTGTGGGTCGGCGGCCTGGGCGCCGTCCTCATCCACTTCCGCCGCTCCGGCGACCTGCGGGCCGTGTTGTCCCGGTTCAGCACGATCGCCTTGTGCTGTTTCGCGGCGGTGGCCGTCTCCGGGGTGGTGGGGGCGTGGGTGCGGCTGAACGTCGTGTCCGACCTCTGGCAGACCGAGTACGGGCAGTTCCTGCTGGCCAAGACAGCCGCGCTCGCGCTGCTCGGCCTGTTCGGCTGGACCCACCGGAGCCGTACGGTCGCGCACGTCGCCGACCGGAGCGCGCGCCACGTCTTCGTCCGGCTGGCGGCGGGCGAGATGATCGTGATGATGGCGGCCATGGGCCTGGCCGTCGGCCTGTCCCGCACCCCGCCGCCGGGCGCCGGCGACGCGCATGAGCGCCTGCTGGAGTACGACCTGCCGCCCTTCACGCCCGGCGCGCTGCTCACCGAGCTCCGCCCGGACACGCTGATCCTGCTCTGCCTGGCCCTGCCCGCCGTCGGATACCTGGTCGGCGTCCGCCGCGTGGGGGACTGGCCGCTCGGCCGCACGCTCGCCTGGTACGCCGGCCTGGCGCTCCTGGCGCTGGTCCTGCTCTCCGGGATCGGCGGCTACGCGCGGGCGATGCTTTCGGTCCAGGCCCTGCAGCACGTCGTGCTGGCCGTCGTGGCTCCGCTCCTGCTCTGCCTCGGGGCCCCGCTCACCCTCGCCGCCCGGGCCACCACGGAGTCCTCCCAGTACGGCGACCTCGGCGCCTGGCTCCGGAAGCGCAGGTTGACCTTCCTCGCCCTGCTGCCGGCGGCGTACATGGTGGCGTTCCCGCTGCTGTACCGCACCGGCTGGCTGGCCTGGTCGCTGGCCGGTCACGCCGCCCACCTGCTCACCATGGCCCTGTTCCTGGGCGGCGGGCTGCTGGTCTTCTGGGTGCTGGCCGACGTGGACCCGATGCCGCGCCCCGTCTCCCGGCCGCTGCGTGCCGGGCTGCTGGGCGGCGTGCTGCTGGTGCAGCTCGCCGTGGGGGCGCTCCTGCTGCTCGGCCCGCCGGTCGCGGCCGACTGGTTCTACCTGGTGGGCCCCGACGACGGGCCGGACCTCCTCACCGACCAGCAGCTGGCCGGGGCCGTCCACCTGCTCGTCCCGCTGCTCCCGCTTGCCTTCCTGGCCGTACGGCAGGCGCGGCACGTCCCAAGCCCCTGACGCACGTGCCCGGCGCCGCGGTGCGGGCGCCTCTCCTGCTGGTCATCGGCTCGGCGTCGCGTCGCTGAGGGCGGCGAGGAGGAGGTGGCGCTGGCGCAGGGTGAGGTCGCCGATGGTGGCGCCACCGTCGATCTGCGCCTTCCGCAGGGTCTCGGTGATCTCTTCGGGGGCGTGCCCCGGCAGGACGCGGAGCAGTGCCGCGGCGTCGGCCCCGATGGTGGTCGCGTCCCTGCGGGACAGCAGGGACTCCAGGCCGATCCGTCCGGTCGCGACCGCGACGCGCAGCTCGGCCGGGCTCAGCTGCCGGGAGAGCGGTGCCGGGCTCGGGCGCGGCAGTGGCCCGGCGGCGACGGGCTGCGCATCGCGGCCCGACCACCGTGTGACGGCTTCACCTATGGCCTCGAACGGGCCGAGATCATCTCCGCCCAGGCCAACGGCATCACCCTGCTGCTGCTCGCGGCCTACTCGCCTCGCCGTCGGGGTCAGGCGAGCTGCCCGGCCGCCGTACGCGCCGCCATCCGCCGCTCGAACCACACCGAGGTGAACGGCGGCACCGCGCACGCCAGCCCCAGCACCACGGTGCCCCGGCTCCAGCCCGCCTCCCGCGCCGAGAGCATCACCCCGGCCGCGTACAGCACGAACAGCGCGCCGTGGATCGGCCCGAACACCTTCACGCCGAGCTCGCCGGTCTCGGTCACGTGCTTGAAGAACATCCCGACCAGCAGCCCCGCCCACGAGCACGCCTCGGCCACCGCCACGAGTCGAAACCAGCGCAGCACAATCCACCCTTTCGTCCGATTGTCGCGCTCACTCTACAGGCTGTAGAGCGCAGCCTGATCATCGGTCTTGCCGCACCTCGATGGCGTGATCTCCTGTTGTGAAGGTTAGCCTTACCTTATCTTTGGATGATGGGAAATCCTTCTGAGATCCGTACGGTGACGACCGAGGCCGAGCTCCGGGAGATCGTGAAAGAGCCGCCGCGGGCCATCTGGGACAAGGACATCGCCCGGATCGACGAGCACGCGCGCACGATCATCGCCCACTCGCCGTTCGTCCTGCTGGCGACCTCCAACTCGGACGGGACCTGCGACGTCTCCCCCCGAGGGGACCCCGCCGGGTCGGTGCTGGTCCTCGACGACCACCGGCTGGTGCTCGCCGACCGTCCCGGCAACCACCGGCTCGACAGTTTCCGCAACGTGCTGGACAACCCCCACGTCGGGCTGCTGTTCATCGTGCCGGGGATGAACGAGACGCTGCGGGTGAACGGCCGCGCCACGCTCGTGTCGGACGCGCCGTTCTTCGACGACCTGGTGGTCCAGGGCAAGCGGCCGCACCTGGCGGTCCTCGTCGACGTCGAGGAGCTGTACATGCACTGCGCGAAGGCGTTCCTGCGCTCGTCGCTGTGGAAGCCCGAGACCTGGCCGGACCGCAAGAGCCTGCCGACGCTCGGACGGATCGCCAAGGACCAGATGGGCATCAAGGGAGTTCCGGCGAAGGTGATCGACGCGGGTCTCGCCATGGACGCCAGGATGAACCAGTATTAGGGCGCGTCGTCAGGGGAGTGGGGGCAGGGGCTTGTCGTGGAGCCAGGCCGACAGCAGCGGCCCCACCGGCTGGGCGGCGTGCCGCTGGACGTGCGCGGCGAAGTCCTGGGTGGTGACGTTCGCGTGCCGGCGCCCCGCCGTCCAGTCGCGCAGCATGGGGAAGAAGACCTCGTCGCCCAGCGCCCGGCGCAGCGCGTGCACGGTCAGCGCACCCCGCTTGTACACGCGGTCGTCGAACAGCGTGCCCACCCCGGGGTCGGTCAGGATGAAGTCCTGCGGGAGGGCGGTGAGGCGCTGGTGCCAGCGCCGGGCGTGGGCGGCGGCGGGCTGCCCGCCCGAGGCCTCCGACCAGAGCCATTCGGCGTAGGTGGCGAACCCCTCCTGCAGCCAGATGTCGCTCCAGCGGGACAACGTGAGGCTGTTGCCGAACCACTGGTGCGCCAGCTCGTGCGCCACCAGCCGCTCGAACCCGCGCCGCCCGTCCACGTGGTTCCTGCCGAAGATCGACATGCCCTGCGCCTCGACCGGGATGTCCAGCTCGTCGTCGACCACGACGACGACGTAGCCGCCGAACGGATAGGGCCCGAAACGGTCGGTGAACACCGCCATCATCTCGCCCTGCCGCCCGAAGTCGTGCCGGACGCGGGTGGCCAGGCGCGTCGGATGGGCCACCCGGGTGCCCGCGACCTCCGCGAGCCGGTAGCGCCCGATCTGCACGCTGGCCAGGTAGCTCGCCATCGGCTCGGGCTGATCGTAGACCCAGGTCGTGTTCCCGCCCGCGCGGCGCTGGTCGGTGAGCGCTCCGTTCGCGATGACCACGTACGGCGACGCGGTCGTCACGGAGATCCGGTACGTCGCCTTGTCCCCGGGCCGGTCGTTGCACGGGAACCAGGACGGCGCGCCGATGGGCTGCCCGGCGACCAGCGCGCCGTCGGACAGCTCCTCCCAGCCCAGCCCGCCCCACGGGCTCGGCACCGGCGCCGGCCTGCCCCCGTAGCGGACCTCGACACCGGCGACGGCGCCCGCGGCCAGCGACCAGGGCAGCGTCACCCGCAGCTTGCCCTGGCCGTGCGTGTGGCGGGTGGGAACGCCGTCCACGGTGACGCCTTCGACCCGGAAGCGGCCGAAGTCCAGGTCGAGCACGCCGAGGGGTTCGGCGGCCGTCACCGTCAGCCGGGCCGTGCCGTCGAGCCGGTTGTTCGCCAACCGGTACTTCAGCGCCAGGTCATAGTGCGACACCATGTAGCGGTGGTCGCCGTGCCCGGGGAAGTACGGTGTCATCGCCACGCCGAGATGGGGTTGCCGAACCAGCGCGTACGGCCGGGCACCGACTCCCCCCGCATGACGAGCGAGGCCGGCCCGATCGTGGCGTCGGCGCCCACCCGCGCGGCGGGCAGCACCACACCATGCGGGCCCAGCGTCGCGCCCGCGTCGAGGGTCACCGTGTCCATGTTCATGACCCGGTCGTGGAACAGGTGGGTCTGCAGGACGCAGCCCCGGTTGACGCAGGCGCCATCACCCAATGTCACCAGATCCGCCTCTGGCAGCCAGTATGTGTCACATGTGACACCATGCCCGATATGGGCCCCGAGTGAACGCAGCCACATGTTCAGCGGCGCGGTCCCCAGCCACGGCTGCGCGAACCAGGGCGCCGCCAGCACCTCCACGAAGTTGTCCGCCAGCTCGTTGCGCCACACGAACGAACTCCACAGCGGCCGGCTGCCCGCCCGGATCCGGCCGACCAGCGCCCATTTGGCGGCCGTCGCGACCAGGGCGGCGGCCACACCCGCGGCCAGCAGCACCACGCCGCCCAGCGCGAGCGTCACCGCGAAGCCGTAGCTCGCCGCGAGCCACTCGAAGGCGGCGGCCACCAGGACGGCGAGCGCGGCCGCGCACATCGCCGGCACCACACGGAACGCCTCGACCAGCGCCCTGGCCGCCTTGTACCGGGCGGGCGGGTCGTAGGTGCGGCTGCGGTCGGCGTCCTCGGCGGTGCGGCGCAGCTCCATGGGCGGCATGCCCACGTACGAGGAGCCGGACCTGGCCTTCTTCGGCGTCGCCGACAGCACGCCGACCAGGCCGTCCTTGGGCACCTTGCGGCCGGGCGCGGTCATCCCCGAGTTGCCGAGGAAGGCCCGCTTGCCGATCCGCGCGGAGGCGATGCGCATCCACCCGCCGTCCAGCTCGTACGGGGCCACCATCGTGTCGTCGGCCAGGAACGCACCGTCGCCGACGGAGGTCATCGTGGGCAGCGCCAGCACCGTGGACAGCTCGACGCCGCGGCCCACCTTCATGCCGAGCGCCCGCAGCCACACGGGCGTCAGGACGCTGGCGTACAGGGGGAACAGCCAGACCCGAGCCGAGGCCATCAGCCGTCCCGTCGCCCACGCCTGCCACGCCTGACGGCTGTGCACCGGGTGACGGCCCGCGTGCAGGCCCAGCCCGAGCAGTCGCACGCTGACCAGCGTGACCAGGGCGAAGGCCGCCATGCCCGCGAGGGTCGCGACCGGCACGCCCGGCAGGGCGGCGGCCAAGGCCGCGCCGATCGTGCGCGCGTCCCCGGCGAACGCGGCCAGGACCGCGAACCCGGCCGCGGCCGCGACGGCGGGGAGCAGGCTGAGCACCATGGCGCTCACCCCGTAGACGGCGGCCCAGAACCGGGAGCGGGCGGGCCGCTCCGCCGGTCGCGACCGGCGGGACTTGCCCTGCTGGAACGCCGGCGC
>NZ_JBSGFQ010000189.1:0-17286 GCF_053603495.1 Nonomuraea sp. NPDC004186
CGCGCTGGTGCGGAATCGAGGAAACGATGCGGCTGCTGCTCTTCCTGGCCTTCCTGGTCGTCCCCGTCCTGGAGATCTGGCACCGTGACGGCGACCGTCACCTGCCCCCGCCGCAGTGCCGTCAGCGTCCCCGTCGCGGGGTCGAAGTAGGCCACGTGCCACGGCTTGACGCCGTCACGGCCGCCGACGTACAGGTTGGGCGAGCCGGACCACGCCGCCGAGACCGGGTAGGCCGCGGGGACCGTACGGCTCCCCTGCTTGACGGCCGCCGTCACCGTGCCGGGCGCGCCGATCTCGACGGTCGCGGGGGCGGTGATCACGAGGTCGTCCAGGTGCGGCCGGACCTGCGTGCCGATCCAGTCGGGCGCGTCGGCGAACCAGTTCCGCCGCACGTGCTCGGCCTCGGCCGGCGACACCGGGTCGACACCCCACAGCGACCACCCGGTGAACCCGCCGTCGTCGGCCGCGGTGGCCGGGTTCTTGCCGGAGTTGCCGTTGATGAAGTACGGCACCGCGTCCACGTGCGAGGCGTGGAACGTCCCCACGTGCGCCCCGATGTACGCGGCCCCCTTGCCGGTGGTGCGCTGGAAGTCCGCCAGCCAGCCCTCCACCAGCGCCGCCTCCTTGCGGTCGCCGAGCTGGCTGCCCTTGCCGGGCGTCGGGTCGCGCGGCGGCACGTGGAACAGCACCGCGACCGACCCCACCGACGCGTCGCCGGCGGCCTTGTCCAGCTCGGACCGGAGCATGGCCACCTGGTCGTAGCCGCCGCCGCGCAGGTTCAGTCGCGAGGTGTCCAGGGTGACGAAACGCGTGCCCTTGTGGTCGAAGGTGCTGTACGTGTCGCCGAAGACGGCCTTGAAGTTGTCGATCTTGCCGCCCATGACCTCGTGGTTACCGGGAATGTAGTGATATTCCAGGGTTCCGCCGAGCTCCTCGTCGAGGATCTTCTTCGCCAGCGCGAAGTCCTCCGGCGACGCCTCGTCCACCAGGTCACCGTTGATCAGCAGGAAGTCCGGCTTGGCCGCCTTGATCTCCCGCAGCGTGCGGCGCGCGTTCTTGACGATGTCGCTGTCCGGGTCCCGGGCCACGAACTGCGCGTCCGACATGACCGCGAACCGCCACGGCATCCGGCCCACGTCGGCCTTGACCACCGGGTCGGCGACCTTCGGCGCGGCGGGCGCGGAGATCGACGGCGGCACCTTGGCCACCAGGCCGTCGATGAGGATCTCGTTGGTGTACTTCGCGTCCGCCTTGGTCTCGGCCACGTAGAAGCGCCGCAGCTTGAGCGGGTAGTTCACGCCCGGAGGCACGGCGAACTCGACGTACTTCCATCCGGTCCACGTCATGTACGGCCCGCGCAGGATCTGCGACTGGCCGAGCGCGTCGTAGAACTCCAGGCTCGGCCACTCGCCCTTGCCGGTGGAGTTGATCCAGAGTCCGAAAGCCTGCGGCTGGCCGTCCACCACGATCTGCTGCGGCGGGCTGGCGTACGCGGCCCGGGTCGCGGTCGAGGTGGTGAAGTCGTACGAGAGCTTGAGCCCGCCCCCGCTCTGGCCGGGCGCGGCCGACAGCGAGCCGGTGGCGCGGGCGGCGGCGAACGTCCACTTCGCCGCGTCCTCGAAGTCGGCGACCGGCTTCTCCTCGAACCCGACGGTCACCGGCACCGCCGTACCGATCTTGCCGACCTTGGCGGTGATCAGGCCGGACCCGACGGCCTTCTTGGCCTTGACGGTGAAGTAGCCGTGCTCGGCCGCGGTGACCTCGAACAGGCTCTTGTCGTAGTCGAGCGTGAGGTCGGAGGGCTCGACGGGCGCGGAGTTGCCGTTGCGGTCGTAGCCGACCACGCCGAACGTGGCCACTCCGTCCGCCCCCGCGAGACCGAGCCGGTCGGCGGTGGCGCCGAGCCGCTGGAGCGGCTGCAGGACGGTCAGGTCGATGGTGCCCTTGGCTCCGCCGCGGGAGGCGGTGACGGTGGTCTGGCCGGGCACCAGCGCGTGGAACTTCCCGTCGCGGACGACGCCGTGCACGGCCGGGTTGGCCCGCCACGACGGCGTGCCGGCGGCCGGGCCGTACGTCTCGTCGTATCCGGCGGCGGTCAGCCGCCGGGTGAGGCCGGGGAAGACGCGGTCGGGGCGGCCACCCGCGACCGGGCCGACGCCGGGCGCCTTGGCGGGGTCGCTCGCGGTCTCCAGCCAGAAGCCCTTGAGCTTGCCGCTGCCCTCGGGCGCGTAGAGCGCGAGGCCGTTGGGCACGTGGCGCTCGCCGCCGTCGGAGGGGCTGTTCTCCACCTGGACGTCGGCGGCGCCGGGCTCGCGGGCGAGCATGGTGGAGGAGCCGCCGCCGTCGAGGTTGAGGGCGTTGGCGGCGCCGAGGTCGACCATCATGGCGGCGAGCTCGTTGAGCGTGACGCCGCGGCTGTCGACCTGGCGGCCGTCCACGGTCAGCAGGTACATCTTCCTGCCGTCGGCCGAGAACCCGACGGCGGTGCGGGGGTGCGCGGCGGGGTCGGTGGAGTTCTGCACGACCCCGTCCTTGACCAGCACCCAGTTGCCGCCCACGGCCGCCTTGACCTGGCTGCCGTCCGACGACTTCGGCTGGTACTTGACGTCCACGCGGTCGCCGGCCTTCAGCGCGGACAGGGCGGTGGCCCCGGCGTCGCGGCCCAGCAGGATCGTGGTCCCGGCGGGGATGGGGCCGGTGCCGGCGGACGTGCGTACCTCGGAGACCACCCCGTCCACCAGGACGACCTCGGCGACGGACGTGGCGCCCTCGACGGCGCGGGCCCGGTTGAACGAGCCCCACAGCGGCGTGAACAGCCCGACACCGCCGCTCTTCACGATCTGGTTGAACTGGGTGAGCGCGATGGGCGAGCCGCCGGCCGGGGTGGCGGTGCCCTCGAAGTACATCTTGAGCACGCGGCCGAGGCCGTCGCCGGTGATCGCGACCGCGTTCTCGTGGCCCGTGACGGGCGACTGCACCAGCGAGCCGTCCTGCACGCCGATGCCCTGGGCGGCGCCGGAGTTGTTGATGTCGAAGAAGTCGCCGTTGACGGCCGCGACGGCGTGCGCGCGCCTGGCGGGCCCGGACAGCGGCTCGGTCTTGGACACCTCGCCGGAGTACAGGTAGTCGGCCTTCGCGCCGCCGAGGTCGGCGGTGACCGCGTCCGCGCGCAGCCAGCCGAGCGCGTCGTAGGTGTCGAACGAGGTGAGCGAGATGCCCGGCGCCACCGGCCGGGTCCTCTTGGCCGTCTCAAGCCGCTGCCCGGCATCCTGGGCGAGCAGCGTGGACGGCGGCGGGTAGGACGACGCCTTGAGCGCGTCCTCTACGGGGGGCGCGGGATCGGCCTGCGCCGGGGCCGTGGCCAGGGCGAGGGGGCCTAACGCCAGCACCGACGCTGTGAGGATTCTGAGGGACTGCACGACCGAACTCAATCGCTCGTGGATATAACTTTCAAGACTTAAGAGTGAACTAAAAGAAAATTTCAGATCTTGTCGGCCCTCCCTCAAGGCTTGCAGGATGGTACGCGTGGATCGAGAGGCGCTCTACCGCGACCCGTATCCCGTCTACGCCCGGGCCCGCGCCGCGCCGGGGCTGACCTTCGTCGAGGAGCTGGACGCCTGGCTGGTGGCCCGGCACGCCGACGTGCGCGAGGTGCTGGGGCGCCCGGACGACTTCTCCTCCAAGGGCGCGCTGCGGCCCGACGTGATCCCGGGCCCGCGGGCGTTCGCGGAGCTGGCGGGCGCGCCCGGCGGCGCCCCGGTGGTGCTGAGCACGGACGGCGAGGCGCACGCGCGCTACCGCCGGCCGCTCACCCGCGGCCTGTCCCCGGCCAAGGTGGCGGCGGCGCTGCCGTTCGTCCGGGCGACGGCGGGCGACTTGGTCGCGTCGTTCGCCAAGGCGGGGCACGTGGAGTGGATGTCCGGGTACGCCAGGCCGCTCCCGGCCGCCGTGATCGGCCACCTGCTCGGCCTCGACCCGGCCGACGTGCCCGCCGCGATCCGGGCCGGCAACCGGGCCGAGGACCTGCTGTTCACCCCGATGTCGGAGGACGACCAGGTCGCCGCGGCCCGCGAGGTGGCCGCGCTGCGGCACCTCTTCGCGGCGCACGCGACCAGGTCGAGGACCGCCGAGAGCCTGACCGGCGAGCTGTCGCGCGGCCTGGCCCCGGGCCCCGGCGAGCCGACGCCCGAGCAGCACGACGAGATCGTGGCCAACACCCAGAACGTCATGCTGGCCGGCCACCTGACCACGACCGCCCTGCTCGGCACCGTCGTGCACCGCCTGCTGCGCGAGCGCGGCCAGTGGGAGCTGCTGTGCGAGCGGCCGGAGCTGGCGGGCGCGGCGATCGAGGAGGCGGCCCGGTACGAGGCGCCGGTGCAGGGCTTCCGCCGCACCGTCACCAGGCCGCTGGAGCTCGCGGGGACCGCGCTCGGCGAGGGCGAGACGGTGTTCGTGTCGTTCGGCTCGGCCGGGCGGGACGAGGCGGTGTTCGAGCGGCCGGACGAGTTCGACATCGCGCGGGAGCCGGTGCGGCACCTGTCGTTCGGGCACGGCGTGCACGGCTGCCCGGGCGCGCTGCTGGCCCGCGAGCAGCTCAAGGTCACCCTCGAGCTGCTCGTACGCGAGCTGCCCGGTCTACGTCTCGCCGGCGAGGACGTCGTCATGGCGGCCACGTTCATCCACCGGGCCCCCGAGGAGCTCCACCTCGGCTGGTGAGTCCGGCTCCTCCGCCGAGCGCACACCCGCGTGCAGCACCAGCGGCACGGCCAGCGCGACCGCCATGGACAGCACGGCCGTGCCCGAGTCGTTGACCAGCATGCCGACCACGCCGCTGACCAGCGCCCCGACGAGCCCGGCCCGCAGCATCGGCGCCCGCGCGAACGCCTTCGGCACGATGCCGGCGCTGATCTGCCCGGGCCGCAGCACCGCGAAGATCAGGAACGCCAGGCCGGCCAGCACGATCGGCATGAGGTTCGGGGAGAGCATGGTGTTCAGCATGGCGCCCAGCTTGCGCCCGATCATGGGCAGGAACGTTCCGTCGATCACCTGCCCCACGAACCGCCCCAGGTGGGTCTGCGAGGCGGGCGGGCGCAGGTGGTCGAGCACCGCGATGATCGACACCGCCACCCCGCCCAGCGCGCAGAACGCGGCCAGCTTCAGCACCGACACCCGCTTGCCCGCGACGAGCAGCGCGGTCACCGCGATGCCCGGCACGAACGCGATCACGCCGCCGAAGTCGCTGCCCACGCCGGGCCAGCCGGCCAGCAGCATCGCCACCACGCCGAGCCCCGTCACCCCGGCCACGGCCAGCCGCTTGCGGCCGACGCGGACGAAGTGCTCGGCGGCCACGGCGGTGACCATCAGCACGGCCGTGGCCAGCAGCGCGAACGGGATGTTCGCCAGCCCGTAGTAACGGCCGCCGACCACGGCGGTGTAGCCCATCAGGCTGTTGAACTGCAGCGTCGTCCCGGTCAGCAGGTCGCCCACGAGCACGGCGGCGGTGGTGGCCGCCACGGCCGCGGGCGGGCCCAGCGGGTGGCGCCGCCACGGGCCGCCCAGCGCGACGGCCGCGATGATCGCCGTGCTCGCCAGCACCCCGCCGATCAGCGTCGGCACGGGGTACGGGCTGCGCTCCCACGGCACCAGGTTGACCGCGTACGTGGAGACGGGGATGGCGGCCAGCACGATGGCGGCCACGCCGACCGCGCCCAGCCGCCTGCGCCTGGACAGCAGGAAGTAGGCGAGGGCGTAGAAGGCGACCTGGACGATGGCGAAGGCGGTGAAGAAGACGCCGGTCGTGCCGCGTACGGCGGTGCCCTTGAGGTCGGCCCTGCGCAGGTCGTCGATCGTGGTGCGCTCGCCGAGCTGCCACGGCAGCCCGATCACGGTGGAGGGCGGGGCGATGCCCGCCGCGGTGAGGAGCGTGGGCGTGATGTCGGGCAGCACGACGATGTCCGCGCGCCGGGTGGAGTTGGCCCCCACCGACGGCCCGGCGACCTCACCGCCCGGCGCGGCCACCATGCCCGCGCGCTTCCACATCGCCACGCGCAGGTGCGGCACCGAGCCGTGGTCGCCGATCCCGGCCAGCACGATCTCGGTGTCCGGGGGCAGCTTGTCGAGCGCCGCGCCGACCTTGGCGTCGGCCTCGCGGACCAGGGCGCGCCGCCGCTCCGGCGCGAGCAGCTCGGGCTCCAGCGGCAGCTTGCCGTCCACGATGTACGGCTTCACCAGCACGTCGACGTCCACGGCCAGCATCCGGCAGCGCGACCAGTCGGCCAGCCCGGCGGGCTCGGCGGCGTACAGGTCGACCTTGCCCGTCCGGTCGGCGAGGGCCAGCGCCGCACCTGGCCCGACGGCGGCCGTGCACTGCCCGGCGGCGTGCACGGCGGTCCCGAGCGTGCCCGCGAAGGTCCCGTCGCGCAGCTGCAGCAGCCCGGGGACCTCGGAGACCACGGCCCCGGACCCCTGCACGACCGGCTCGGGCGACATCCCGCATCGGCGCCCGACCGCCGACCGCACGCCCGACGCCACGGTCAGCCACCCGTCGTACGCGCAGGTCACGGTGCCCACGGCCTTGACCGACAGGGACCCGATCCCGCTCTGCCCGGCCAGCCGCCACAGGCGGGGCGTGTCCGCCGGGTCGAGATCGTCCCACATCAGCCCCGGCACCCCGATGAACGCCACCCGCCCTCCGGCGTCCTCCTGCGCCGCCTGGGACGACGCCGCCTGGGCGGGCGGGGCGGCCCACCACAGGGCGGACGACACCAGGAGCAACAGCACCCACCTCACCGACCGACCCCCGCTCTTGTTGGAAACGCCCGAAACCCTACCGGGCCGGGGGCTCAGGCGAAGGGCTTCGCGACGATCAATCGGCTCAGCGTCTCGTCGTACTCCGGGTCGAGCCAGTAGTCCGAGTGCCAGCGGGCCTCCGGCAGGGGCTCGCCGGGGGCGGGCCGGTGCGGGTCCCAGCAGAAGACGTCCACGCCGTTCGGGGCGCCGGGGGCCAGGGGGTCGACGCGGCCGAAGACGGGCCCGCCGATGGGGTCGCTCAGCCGGTAGAGGTTGTACCAGGGGACGGCGTCGCGTACGGCCGACAGCCCGGCGGTGCCGAAGTAGGCGGGGAAGAAGGCGGCGTACAGGCGGCGCAGCGGCGAGCCGTGCGTGAGCATCCTGACCCGGGCCCGCGCCTCGGGGCCGAGCTGCAGCACCAGGGCGGCGGTGATGACGCTCCCCTGGCTGTGCCCGGACAGGACCACCTCGTCCCGCTCCTGCTTGGCCAGCCGGCCCACGCGGTCGATCAGCTCGGGGATGACGCGTTCGGTGTAGCACGGCGGGGCCAGCGGGTGGATGGCGCGGGGCCAGAAGGTGGAGATGTCCCAGAGGATCCCGATCGTCCGGCGCAGCCCGGAGTCGCTGTACGTGCGGCGGCCGAGGAAGACCAGGCCCACGATGACCGCCGCCATGGCCCAGCTGCCGAGGGTGGCGAGCAGCCCCACGATCCCGCCGTCCGGGGTGAACAGGTGGAACTGGTAGATCACGGTCACCGCGGCGAACCCGGCGACGCCGATGCCGGTCAGCACGGCCAGCACGAGCCCGGCGCGGTCGGTCAGGGCGGCGAGCGCCCACTTCTCGGCCACCGCGCCGCCGTCGCGCTCGCCGTAGAGGGGTGTCAGCTCGGGGGTCAGCCGGCCGGCGTCGGACCCGCGGATCGCGTACAGGGTGACGGCCAGGCCGGCGAAACCGACGGCCAGCAGCGGCACCAGCGCGGCCGTCCACCACACCGGGTCGTCGAGGAAGAGCTTCTTGCCGACCGGCTCCGGGGAGGCGGAGGTGCCCGGGACGCCGAAGAACGTGGCGGTCCAGAACAGCAGGCCGAGCCCCAGCACGTTCGCGCTGCCCGCGGCCACCATCAGCACGAACCACGCGGCGATCCCGCCCATCGCCCGGGGCTCGCCGGAAGCGCGGTCCATCCAGGCCAGCACGCAGGTGGCGACCAGGATGAACGCCCCGATCCCGACCGTGAGCGCGAACTGGAACGTCCCCACCCCCACGCCGGGCAGCTGCCGCCCGGGCGCGCCCGGCGCCATCCCGGCCAGCGCCGCCCCGAGGGTGGCCAGGCACACCAGCGGCGCGAGCACGCGCAGCGCCCGGCACGCGAACGTGAGCCAGCCGGGGATCCGCTCGTCAGAGCCGGGGTCCAGCCGCCGGGCGATCCCCGGCAGCACGACCAGCACCACGGCGGCCAGTTCCACGGCCGCGTTCGCGACGGTCAGGGCCAGCCCCAGCGGCGTGCCCGCGAACGGCGCGGCCACGGCGACCCCGATCGAGGCGATCGCGAAGCAGACGTGCACGACCCGCAGCCGCCACACCGGCTCGTCGCCGTGCCACAGGCGCGGCCGGGCCAGCGGCAGCTCGGTGCCGCCGGCGCCGTCGGGCGGCACGGCCGTGCGCTCGTCCCGCTGCCAGGTGCGCCGGGCGATCCACCACAGCAGCGCCACGACCAGCAGCGGGACGAGCGCGGTGACCGCCAGCCGCCGGGACGGCTCGTTGCCCCACAGCGCGCCGAGCCAGTGCACCCACACGGGCGCGGTGTCGTAGGTGCAGGCCCGCCCGGCCGCGGTGCACTGCCAGCCGACGAGGTCCACGCCGGCCCGCGTGACGGCCCCGACGAGGGTGCCGGTCAGCAGCAGGGCGAACAGCCGCTGCGCCGCCTCGGTCACGTGCCGCAGGCCCGTGCCGCGCGCGGGTCTGGGGAGCATGAAGTACGACAGGTTCGCCAGCGCGAACGGCAGCAGGAGCAGCCACAGGGCGATCGTCTTACCGCCGGAGGTGAGGCCGCCCCACGCGTACGCCTCGCGATGGCGGGAGTCCGGCACGTCCGCGTGCTCGCCGTCCGGCGGCCCGTCGGTCCACCAGCGCCGGTAGAACCCGGTGGTGCCGTCGCCCGCGACGATCCAGGGGTGGGGGTGGTTCAGCATGCCCTCGGGGGGTGTGCCGGAGACGCCGTGGACGCGCAGCTCGGTCACTCCCGAGCGGGTCTCGTCGAGGAATCCGTCCATGCCGACATGATCCGCCCAGGGGGCCGTCACGTACAGTCACGAGAATGTCACACGTTCCGGGTGGGGCTCACGAGACGGTGACGCCCAGAAGATGTCCGAGCCCGAACGTCACGGCGGCGGCCCCCGCGCCCAGCGCGAGCTGGCGCAGCCCGCCCAGCCACCACGGCCGCGCGGTCATGCGCGCCACCGCCGCCCCGAACCCGAACAGCGCCAGCACGCTCACGATCATGGCGACCGCCAGCCCGGACGCCCCGAACAGGAACGGCACCAGCGGCACCAGCGCCCCGGCCGCGAACGCTCCGAACGAGGACGCGGCGGCCACGTACGGCGAGGGCAGGTCGTCGACGTCCACGCCCAGCTCCTCCCGAACGTGCACCCGCAGGGCCTGCTCGGGATCGGCCGACAGCCCCTCGGCCACCCTGCGCGCGAGGTCCGCGTCGAGCCCCTTCGCCCGGTACATCGCCGCCAGCTCCGCCTGCTCGCCCTCGGGATTGCGGGCCAGCTCCCGCCGCTCGACGGCGATCTCCGCCCGCATCAGCTCGGTCTGGGACTTCACCGAGGTGTACTCGCCGGCCGCCATGGAGCAGGCACCCGCGATCAGCCCCGCGACCCCGGCCACCACCGCGCCGCGCCCGGCGCCGGCCGCGCCCACGACTCCGGCGATCAGCGCGAGGTTGGACACCAGCCCGTCCATCGCCCCGAAGACGGCGGGCCGCAACCACCCACCGGTGACGTCACGGTGGCTGTGGTGCTTCTCCGGCGAATAAGGATGAGTCAGCTCAATAGTCACGAAAGTGCCTCCATTCCCAATATTTCATCTGGAAATGTAGGCACAAGTCACCAAGATCCGCAACGAAGGAGAGGCTTCCCTGAGCTGCGAAGAAGCCCGATCACGGGCGGCGCCCGGCACCCGGGCGCCGCCGTGAACCGTCAGGCGTGGGCCGGGGCCGGCGTGGTGCGCTCCGGGGTGCGGATGAGGGTCACGCAGTCGTCGATCGCCTCTTCCAGCAGGCGGCGCAGCAGCGCGTCCGGGTCGGCGATGCAGGCCTGGACGATGCCCACCACCGACAGCTGCACCGCGTTCGGCGCCGCGTACCGGCGGAAGCCCTTCTCCGTGATCCGGGCCGCGCGGCTGAAGCGCCTGGCCTGCTCGGCCGCGTGCGGCACCTCCTCCATCGCCCGGCGGCTCCGCTCGCTGAGCTGACCCGACGGGGCTCCTTCGAGCCTGGCGAGCATCTCCTCGGCCGCCAGCACCGACACCGCCAGCGCGAGCTGGCGCTCGGCCGCCGCCACCGGCAGGGCCGTCGTGGCGCAGCGCAGCGCGATGCGGGCGTCCAGCCTCAGGTCGTCACTGGTCAGGCCGATGATGGTCGGGACGAGGTGGACGAGCTGGGCGCGGCTTTCGTCGCTGGTGTTGTCGTTGACCAGGCGGGCGAGTGCGGCCAGCAACGGGTGGGTGCAGGCCGGGTGGTCGCTCCACCGCTCTCCGGCCAGGTAGGAGGCCAGTTCCATGAAGCAGGCACCGCGTTTCGGATTGCGATGTCTGCCGCGGGACAGGACCGGCATGTGATCAAGGTGATTGTCCACGGGTGCTCCACTGCTCCACGCGATCGCCGTCCATCCAGTTTGCGCTGTCGCGATCGCCAACGCCAGTGATGTATGTTCTTCGTCCTGAATGTTCCCCCTACCCGAGCCGTCCCACCTCTATCCCGGGTGGGTTTTGGCTATCCCGGGTGGGTTTTGGCGACAAACACCGCCACCGTGCGGGCCGGGACCGTGAGCGTGCCGGTGTCCGGGTCGAAGGTGGACTCCCGGACGACGGGATCCCCGGAGGCGGCCTGCACGGGGTGCAGCGTCACCGATCCCTTGGACCGCCCCGCCAATTGCTCCATCGGCTGGGCCTGCGTGGCCGGGGTGGCGTTGAAGACCACGGTGACCGAGGACCAGCGCGGGTCCAGCCCGGACGTGTCCACGTGCATCGCGATCACGCCGTCCGCCGCGTCGGCGAACGTCAGCCGCTCGCACACCTCGGATCCCAGCGCGAACGCCGGCGACGAGGCCCGGATCCGCAGCAGCTCCCCGAACCGGGCCCGGCACTCGCCGATCGCCGCACATCCGGGGAGCAGGGCCGGGTCCGCCAGCAGCGGCCCGGCGTAGGGCCATCTGGGCTCGTTGTCGGCCCTGGGCGGCAGCCCGCCGCCGAACCCGTTGCCCAGCGAGCAGTCCCACAGCAGCCGGTTGAACCAGTCGCCGGAGTCGAAGGAGTTGCGGTCGAGGGACTTCGAGCGCAGCCGCTCGCTGCCCGCGTGCACGAACGCCGTGCCCTGCGCCAGCAGCACGGTGGCCAGCGACAGCACCTGCATGCGCACCCGGTCGGCCATCGGCGTCGGCTGCGGCAGCTTGTACACCAGCGCGTCGAACAGCGTCTCGTTGTCGTGCGCGTCCACGTACGACACCGTCTCGCCCGGCTCGGCCGCGTACCCGGCGGGTGCGCCGTTGTAGTCGATCTCCGAGCCCTTCTTCCCGGAGGGCAGCACGTAGTCGCGCAGGTTCCCGGCCAGCCCGAGCTTGATCAGGTCGGTGTAGCCGGCCAGCCGGGCCCGCTGCTGCTCGGCCGTGCCGTTGACCGGGGCGCCGTTCGGCGCGCCCGCCAGGCCCGAGCCGAACCCCTGCACGCGCGGGTCGGCCTCGAACGGGGTGCCGCCGCGCACCGCGTCACGCAGCCGGTCGGTGAACGTGCCGATGCCGGTCCCGGCCAGGTTGGCCTGCGTGGCCTGCTCGAACCTGGCCCCGTCGGCCACCTCGCCGAAGTTCCAGCCCTCGCCGTAAAGGATGATCGACCTGCCGTCCACACCGTCCCCGTCCACGGTCAGCTCGTCGAGGGCGCGGCGGACGGCGAGGAGGTTGGCCTTCGGGTGGTGGCCCATGAGGTCGAAGCGGAAGCCGTCGATCTTGTACTGGCGGGCCCAGGTGACGACCGAGTCGACCACCAGCCGGCCCATCATCGTGTGCTCGGGCGCGGTGTTGGGGCAGCACGTGGAGTCGGCGACCGCGCCGTCCGCCAGCAGGCGGTGGTAGTAGCCGGGCACGATCGGGTCGAGCACGCCGGTGGAGTGGGTGTGGTTGTAGACCACGTCCATCACCACGCGCAGCCCGGCCCCGTTGAGCGCGGCGACCATGGCGCGGAACTCCTTGATCCGCTCGTCGGGATCCGTCGCGTACGAGCCCTCGGGCACGGTGTAGTGCAGCGGGTCGTACCCCCAGTTGAAGGAGTCGGTCGCGGCCGTGCGCGCCACGCACTCCTGCTGCCGCCGCGAGTCGGGCGGCAACGCGGCGAAGTCACAGTCGGGCTCGGTCCTGTCGGCCCTGCGCTCGGGCACCGTGGCGAAGTCGAACACCGGCAGCAGGTGCACGTGCGTCAGCCCGTCCTCCGCCAGCGCCCGCAGCTCCCGCATCCCGGCGGAGTCGAGGCCGAAGGCCGCGTACGTGCCGCGCAGCCCGGCCGGGACGGTGGCGTCGGAGGCCGAGAAGTCGCGCACGTGCAGCTCGTAGATCGTCGCCCGGTGCTGGGGGACGGCCGGGGGCTTGGCGAGCCGGTCCCAGCCGGGCGGCTTGAGCGCGGGGCCGTCGAGGTCGACGAGCCTGCTGCGCCCGCCGTCCGGGGTCACGGCCAGGCCGTACGGGTCCGTGACCTCGTTCGTGCCCGAGTGGTGCGTGACCAGGAACGTGTACTCGCGGCCCCACCAGGCCGGCAGCCCGCGGATCGACCAGACGCCGGTCTCGTCGTCGCGCCGCATCGGGTGCACGCTCTGGCCGCGCCCGTGGGTGGGGCCGTACAGGGCCAGCTCGACCTTGCGGGCGGTCGGCGCCCACAGCGACAGCCTCGGGACCGCCCGTCCCCTGGGGCCGAGCGGCGCGGTGGCGGCCCCGGCGTAGAGGTCGTCGAGCACGCCGGGGAGCTGCACGCCCGTCGCCGCCGCGAGCTCGCCCGAGCCGTCCCGCGCCACGGCCAGGACCCGCTCGCGCAGCGCCTCGCGGACGAGGCCGGCGTCGCGCGGGTCCACCTTCAGCGCGGTGTACGACGCCAGGTGCGGCCACGTGCTCCGCTGATCGTCGCTCAGCGTCCCGGGCGACAGCCGGATGACCCGCTCGGCGCCGCACGCCAGGCTGTGATCGAACGACGGGTCGACCTGCCACGCCACCGTGTCGCGGTCGATCCAGTGGGCCCTCGCCTCGCCCTCGCGGATCACGACGCTTTGCAACCCTTTCTGGAAATTTCTGAAACCGCTGGGACCGCTCCCTGACCGGAGGGCCGGCGGACGCGCGGCGGGCAGGGCTCCACCATAGGAGATCACCTGCGAAAACGTCGGGGAACACGCGGTCCGGCGGCCGATCCGCCAGATCCGTGGATCAAGGTAACAACTTGCAAAACCTTACGTACCCATCTTTCAAGGAGCGTCACCTCGGCGTAACGTCCGGCGTGTTCCCCCTCGGAAAGATGAGGAGAAGGACATGCGACGACTCTTACCCGCCGCAGCGGTCGTTGCGGCACTCGCCTTGGCGGTCTCCGCCTGCGGCGGTGGGACCCCGGCACCCCCGACCGCGACCGTCTCCGATCCGTCGAAGGTCAGCGGCGAGATCACGTGGTGGGACACGACGCGGCCGGACAGCGAGGGGCCGACGTTCCAGGCGTTGATCAAGGCATTCGAGGCGAAATATCCGCAGGTCAAGGTCAAGTACGTGAACGTGCCCTCCGACCAGGCCCAGGGGCAGTTCCAGACCGCCGCGCAGGCGGGGGCGGGGGCGCCGGACGTGATCCGCTCGGAGGTGGCCTGGACCTCGCAGTTCGCGTCGCTGGGCTACCTGCAGCCGCTGGACGGCACGCGGGCGGTCGACAACGAGGCCGACTTCCTGCCGGGGCCGCTGAGCAGCACCAAGTACAACGGCAAGACCTACGCCGTGCCGCAGGTCACCGACACCCTCGCGCTGCTCTACAACAAGCGGCTGCTGAAGGAGGCGGGGCACGAGGAGGCGCCGAAGACGATCGCCGAGCTGAAGCAGACCGCGCTCGACGTCAAGGCCAAGACCGGCGCCGAGGGGCTGGCGCTCAACGTCGACTCCTACTTCCTGCTGCCGTTCATCTACGGCGAGGGCGGCGACCTCCTCGACGTGGCCAACAAGAAGATCGTGGTGAACTCGCCGGCGAACGTGCGGGCGATCCAGACCGTGGCCGACCTGATCAGCTCGGGCGCCGCGCCCAAGCCCGCCACCACGGAGAGCTACGCCAACGCGATGACCGCCCTCAAGGAGGGCAAGGCGGCGATGATCTACAACGGGCCGTGGTCGTTGTCGGAGATCTACCAGGGCAAGGAGTTCAAGGACAAGACGAACCTGGGCATCGCGCCGGTCCCGGCCGGCTCGGTCAAGGCCGGGGCGCCGACGGGCGGGTGGAACCTGGCGATCTACGCGGGCTCGAAGAACATCCCGGCCGCCTACGAGTTCGTCCGCTTCATGACCACGGTGGAGGCCCAGGCGAAGATCGCCAAGGAGATCAGCCTGCTGCCGACCCGTACCTCCGCCTATGCCAACCCCGACGTGCAGGGCAACTCCGACGTCGTGGTCTTCAAGCCGATCATGGACACCGCCGTGCCCCGACCCTGGATCCCCGAGGGCGGGCAGCTGTTCCAGCCGCTGCTGGAGGGCTACCAGGCGCTCGTCGGCGGCAAGTCCGCGCCCGCGGACCTGCTCAAGAAGGTCGACGAGCAGTACCGCGGGATCATGAAGGACTGGAGCTGACCGGTGGCGGTCTCGACCGGACGGGTGGCGGCCGCGGGCGAGGGGGCTCGCGGCCGCCACGACAGGCCAGGGCGGTTACGGCGCGCGCTGTCGGCCCACTGGTACGCGTGGGCGATGATCGCGCCGGTGGTGGTCGTGATGGCGGTGCTGATCGGCTGGCCGCTGGCGCGCGGGGTGTACCTGTCGCTGACGGACGCCACCGAGGCGAACATCGGCCGGACCATCGGGGTGAACGTCATCCCGGCCACCTATGAGTTCGTCGGCCTGGACAACTACCTGCGGATCCTGACCTCCGGCCTGTTCTGGGACAAGCTCGCCTGGACCGTCGTGTGGACGGTGGTCTGCGTGGGCCTGCACTACGGCATCGGCCTCGGCCTGGCCGTGATGCTCAACCGCCGGCTGCGCTTCCGCTCCGTCTACCGCGTGCTGCTGATCCTGCCCTGGGCGGTGCCCGCCTTCGTGGCCGCCTTCGTCTGGCGCTACCTGTACAACAGCGACTACGGCGTGATCAACGGCATGCTGAAGGCGGCCGGGCTGCCCGCGGTGGGCTGGCTGGACGACCCGACCACGGCCAAGATCGCGGTGATCGTGGTGAACGTGTGGATCGGGGTGCCGTTCATGATGGTCGCCATGCTCGGCGGCCTGCAGTCGATCCCGGCCGAGCTGTACGAGGCGGCCGAGGTGGACGGGGCGAACGCGTGGCAGCGGTTCCGGGCGATCACGCTCCCGAGGCTGCGCCAGGTGTCGTCCACGGTGGTCCTGCTCGGCACGATCTGGACGTTCAACATGTTCCCGATCATCTTCCTGGTGACGCGGGGCGGCCCCGGCAGCGAGACCGAGATCCTTGTCACCTACGCCTTCCGCGAGGCCTTCACCGGCGTGCGCGACTACGCGGGCTCGGCCGCCTGGGGCGTGATCATCCTCCTCATGCTGGTGGTGCTGGCGGTCGGCTACCGCCGCACGTTGCGTAGTCAAGGAGATCCCTGGTGAGCACGACGACGCGCGGGCACGGTCGAGGGCGCGGTCGAGGGCGCGGCGAGCGCGGCCCGCTGGCCTCGACCGGCCTGCACGCGGGCCTGCTGCTCGCCGTGGCCGTCTCGCTGTTCCCGGTCGTGTGGCTGGTGCTGACCTCGCTCAAGCCGCGCGACAGCTGGCTGTCGGCGGAGCTGCGGCTCTTCGACCACTCCTCGCTCGACAACTACGTCCGCGTGCTGACCGCGACCGAGTTCCCGCGGTGGCTGCTCAACAGCGTGCTCACCGCCGGTCTGACCATGCTGGCCGGGGTGTTCCTGGCGGCGACCACCGGGTACGCCGTCAGCCGGTTCCGCTTCCCCGGGCACCGCTCGGTCATGTGGCTGCTGCTGATCACCCAGATGTTCCCGGTCGCCATCCTCATCGTGCCGCTCTACAACCTGATGGCCGGGCTCGGGCTGCTCAACCAGATCCCCGGGCTGGTGATCGCGTACATGACGATCTCCGTGCCGTTCTGCGCCTGGATGATGAAGAGCTACTTCGACACCGTGCCGGTGGAGATCGACCAGGCGGCGATGGTGGACGGGCTGACCCCGTTCGGCACGTTCTGGCGGGTGGTGCTGCCGCTGGCGCGGCCGGGGATCGCGGTGACCGCGTTCTACTGCTTCATGACCGCCTGGGGCGAGGTCGGCTACGCCACCGTGTTCATGTCCCAGGAGGACAAGCGCACCCTGGGGGTCGGGTTGCAGCAGTTCGTCGGCCAGCACTGGTCCGACTGGGGGCTGATGACCGCCTCGGCCGTGCTCATCGCCATCCCGGCCGGCGCCGTCTTCCTCCTCGTCCAGCGCCACCTCATCACCGGCCTCACGGCCGGCGCGACGAAGTCCTGAGGGTGGCCTGATTCTTTCGCATAGTGGCTCACCGGCCACTGGTGAGAGTCAGGCAGCGCTGGCAATAATTGCAGACGCCGCATAAAGGCGGACGCACTGCAATGGAGGATTTGACATGCCTGTCGGGCTTCTCGCCCTGGCACTCGGGGGCTTCGGCATCGGGCTCACCGAGTTCGGGATCATCGGTCTGCTGCCCGAGGTCGCGGCGGACTTCGGCGTCACCGAGCCGGTCGCCGGATATCTGGTCTCGGGTTACGCGCTGAGCGTGGCGGTCGGCGCCATCGCGCTCACCGCGGCCATCGCCCGGTTCGACCGCAAGAAGGTGCTGCTGGCGCTGATGGTGCTGTTCGTCGCGGGCAACCTGATCTCCGCGATCGCGCCGGTCTACCCGGTGCTGATGGCGGGCCGGGTCGTGGCGGCGCTGTGCCACGGCGCGTTCTTCGGCGTCGGCTCGGTGGTCGCCGCCGACATGGTCGCGCCGAACCGGCGGGCGGGCGCCATCGCGCTGATGTTCGGCGGGCTGACCGCGGCCAACGTGCTCGGGGTCCCGCTGGGTACGCTGCTCGGCC
>NZ_JBSGFQ010000190.1:0-16761 GCF_053603495.1 Nonomuraea sp. NPDC004186
GCCCCGTCACCGGGGCGCACGTCTCATCCACGGCGCCGACCTCAGCCACCCCAGTCACGCGAAGTCGTAGCCGAGCCGGACGGTCACCGTGAGGGACTGGCGGCCGGGACTGATGGAGGCGCTGGTCTCGGCCACCGCGGCGGCCATGGTGATGGGCTGGGGGCCGCCTCCCCTGACGTCCTCGCTCACCGAGACCACCCGGCCCAGCGGGCGCCCGGCCAGCTCGGCGTAGTGGGCGGCCTTGGCGGCGGCGTCGCGGAAGGCCCGGGTACGCGCCTCCCTCAGGACGCCCGACGGGTCCGACACCTCGAACGCCAGGCCGTTCAGCCGGGCCTCCTCCCCCACCCCGGCGACCGTGTCGATGACGTGGTCGGCCCTGGACAGGTCGCGGACGATCACCTCCACCCCCTGGACCGCCCGGTAGGCGGCCACCTTCGGGTAGACCTCGTACTCCGGGCCCAGCGACAGCTCCACCGTGCGCACGTCCTGCGCGGCGATGCCCTCCCGGGCCAGGGCCTCGGCCAGCCGGGCGGCGGCGGCCCGGACGGCGGTGAAGGAATCCGCGGCGGAGGCCCGGCGGACCTCGACGCCCGCGTGCAGCCGCAGGATGTCGGGTGCTGCCAGGACGGCGCCCTCGCCGACGACGGTGATGTCCACGCCTACTCCCTCGAACGGGTCCCGCATCGATCCTAGAACGCTCGGCGTCATCCCGCCCGGCCGATGCCCGGCGCGCCCAGGACGGCCTCCGCGACCGCCCCGGGATTCTCGAGCTGGATCTGGTGCCCGCATTCCGGCAGGCGTACGAGTGTGGCGGACAGGGCCCCGGCCAGCCGCGCGTGGCCCAGCTCCCGCCCACCGGCGCTGATCACGGTGACCGGCACGCCGGGGAACTGCGTCTCCTCCCGCACCCGCAGCAGGTCGGCGACCATGTCGCGACGGGCCAGCCACTCCCCCGCCGCCGCGGCGAGCACCTTGCCCGTGCGGTAGACGCCGTACGGGTCGGGCACGCCGACGAGCAGCCGGTGGGCGGCGGGCCCGGCGAGGCGGGCCACGGCGGTCGCGCCCCACGTGCCGCCCAGGGCGGGCAGCCACTGGCCCGCGGTCCTGGCCGGCGCGGACGGCTTGCGCTCCGTGACCGGGGCCGGATCCACCAGGACGAGCTTGGCCACGCGCAGCGGGTGCAGCCTGGCGAACGCCTCCGCGTGCCAGCAGGCCACGCCGTGGGCGACGACGGTCACCTGCTCGGGATGGGACGGGGCCAGCGCGGCCAGGCGGGCCACCTCGGTGTACAGGGTGGGCGGGGCGGTCGCGTGCGGGCTGAGGCCGAGGCCGCAGCGGTCGAAGCGGATGACGTGGCGGGTCCCGGCCAGCAGCCCGGCCACCGCGCCCCAGTGGAACCAGGCGCCCCCGAGCTCGGCCGTGATCAGCACGACGGGCCCGGCGCCCTGCTCGACCACGTGCGGCCCGGCGTATCCGCCGTCGTGATCGACCGCCTCGGCCGTGATCGGCGGGACGGGCGGGTCGTCGGTGATGAGCAGGTGGACGGCCACGTACACCAGCCAGACCGCGAACAGCGTGAGCTGCGCCCGGTGGGCCAGCCCCACCCCGTGCCGGTCGGCGAGCGCGGCGGCGGTGAGCAGCGTGGCCGCCAGCCCCAGCCACGTGAACAGCCACGACACCCATGACCGCCAGCGCGCGCTGAGCAGCACCATCGCGGCCAGCAGGGCGGCCGTGCCCAGCGCCCCGGCCAGTTGATGCAGGTGGTGCGCGGACGACACGACCCGCCGCCCGCAGTACGGGTCGCTCAGCGTGGCGCAGTCCAGCGGGAACAGCCCGGCCGCGAACGTGAACACCCCGAACGCCGCCAGCGCCAGCCAGGCCTGCCACTCGCGCGCCACCCTCGGCACGAGCGCCACCCCGGCCGCGCAGGCCAGCCCCGCCAGCGCGTCGCTGGTGCGGAACAGCCGCGTCCACGGCTGGTCGCGGGCGGCCAGCTCGCTGACGTACCCGTCGGTCCTGTCGACCTCCGGCGTGGTGAACTGGCCGGTGATCCACGCACTGCCCAGCACGGCCGCCACGATGAACGCGGAAGCCGCGAGGACGTACAACCTTCGCTCCACGTGATCATTAGATCACCCAGGGTGTCCGGTCAGAGGCCGGGCGCGCCCCAGACCGGGAACCATCGGCCGAGATCCTTCTCCAGCGGCAGCTCTCCCTCGAGAGCGCCCCTGACCTGCAGTTCGAGCGCGTTGTCCCGCCTCTGGCCGGCGAGCGGGGCGAACGGGTAGAAGGTCCCGCGTTTGTAGAGGTACACGAGGGCCAGGCGGCGGCCGTCGCCTTCGGACCGGAACGACACCAGCGAGCACAGCAGCGACGGCCCGAACCCGGCCGACTCCAGCGACGAGTTGACGGCGTGCAGCTCGGTGACCAGGTCGCCGAGCGCGTCGGGCTCGCGGCGCACCAGGAGCCAGGTGTACCCGTAGGAGTCGCGCGACTCCTCCACGCGCTCGCCGAGCAGCTCCTTGACGTCGCGTTCCAGCGTGGCGAACGCCCCGCCCTCCGCGGCCCTGAAGGCCACCGAGCCGAGGCCCGTGGGCACCAGCCCGGTCGCGGCCTGCAGCGTCACGGCCGCCGACGGCAGCGCGAACAGCGCGTCGAGGTTGGGCTTGACCGGCTTCGACCGGCCGAGCAGGGCGTCCAGCCAGCCCATGCCGAGGCTCAGCCCCTTCCGAGCTGCCGGGAGATGTCCGACAGCTGTGCCAGCCGCCGTTCGAGCGGCGGGTGGGTGGAGAACAGGTTCGCCAGCGTCTGGCCCGGGGCCGCCGCCGGGGCGAAGTAGAAGGCGTTGAACGGCGCCGCCTCGCGCAGGTCCTGGGTCGGGATCCTGGCCATGTCGCCGGTGATCTTGACCAGCGCGCTCGCCAGGGCCGAAGGGTGCTGGGTGAGCAGGGCCCCGGCGCGGTCGGCCGCCAGCTCGCGGTAGCGCGACAGGGCGCGGGTGAGCAGGAAGCTGATCGCGTACACGATGACGGAGACGAGCAGGATGATCAGCCCGACGGGCACCCCGCCCTGGTTGCCGTTGCGGCGGCCGCCCAGCCCCGCGTAGAGGGCGAACCTGGTCATCAGCCCCGCCACGATGCCCAGGAACGAGGCGATCGTCATGACGGCGACGTCGCGGTGGGCGACGTGCGACAACTCGTGCGAGAGAACCCCTTCGAGCTCCTGGGGCTCCAGGCGGCGCAGAATGCCGGTCGTCACGCAGACGACGGCCTTCTTCTGGTTGCGGCCGGTGGCGAACGCGTTGGGGACGTCGGAATCCGCGATCGCCACCCGCGGCTTGGGCATGTCCGCGAGCGCGCACAGCCGGTCGATCATGCCGTGCAGCTCGGGAGCCTCCTGTGGCGAGACCTCCCGCCCGTGCATCGCGAACAGCGCGATGCGGTCGGACAGGAAGTACTGCACGAACAGCAGGCCCCCGGCTATCACCAGCACGCTCAGCGCCCGTACGCCCAGGGCGATCAGGACGCCGATGAACACGACGTAGAGCAGCCCGAGCAGGAACATCGTCACGACCATGCGGGTGGTCAGCCCGCGGTCGGACGCGAACCGCGTACCCACGGCTCAGCCCGGGATGAGGCCCTGGTCGCCCAGCATCTCCCGGACCTCCTCGATCGAGGCGTCCGCGGGGGGAAGGATCAGCTCTGACGGCTCAAGGCTGTCGTCGGGAAGCGCCTTGCCCACCTGGCGCACCTTGTCGAGCAACGCGTGCAGCTTCGTACGGAAGATCGGCTCGTCGCCGACCTCGATGGCCGCCTCGAGCTCGGTGTCGAGCTCGTTGAGCACCGCGATGTCGTCGGCGGAGATCTGTACCTGGCCTTCGCCCATGATCCTGACAATCATGCCGGCTCCCCAGGCTGACGAAGCTGCTGGGTCCCGCCGTGCTGCTGCGGCTGCGCCTGGGGCTGGGCCTGCTGCTGCGGCTGGCCCTGCTCGATGGCGCTCTTGGGCGCGGGGCCCTGGCCCAGCTCGGCCTTCATCCTGGCCAGCTCCAGCTCGACGTCCATGCCGCCGCCCATGCGGTCGAGCTCGGCCTGGATGTCGTCGCCGCGGGAGCCGGTGTAGTCGTCGAGCGCGCCGCTGGCCAGCAGCTCGTCGATCGCGCCGGCGCGGGCCTGCATCTGCGCCGTCTTGTCCTCGGCGCGCTGGATCGCCAGGCCGACGTCGCCCATCTCCTCGGAGATGCCGGAGAAGGCCTCGTTGATCCGGGTCTGCGCCTCGGCGGCGGTGTAGGTGGCCTTGATCGTCTCCTTCTTCGTACGGAAGGCGTCGACCTTGGCCTGCAGCCGCTGGGAAGCCGTGGTGAGCTTCTCCTCCTCGGCCTGCAGGTTGTCGTGCTGCAGCTTCAGGTCGGCCATCTGCGTCTGCAGATTGGAGCGACGCTGCAGCGCCTCGCGGGCGAGGTCCTCGCGCCCGACGGACAGCGCCTTGCGGCCCTGCTCCTCAAGGCGCTGGGCCTGCTTCTCGAGGCCGGTTACCTGGAGCTCGACCCGCTTACGCGACGTGGCGACGTCGGCCACACCCCGGCGCACCTTCTGCAGCAGCTCGAGCTGCCGCTGATAGGAGTAGTCAAGGGTCTCGCGCGGATCCTCCATCTTGTCCAAGGCCTTGTTGGCCTTGGACTTGAAGATCATCGAAAGTCTCTTCATCACGCTCATGCGCGTCGGCCGTCCCCTTCTAGGTCGTGCTGGTGTTCACCCAATGCAGCGCAGCCGCCTTGGGATTACCCTACGCATAACGCACGAGGGCGTCACTAAGTTGCAGTCCAGGTAGGGTTGACGTCGTGTTGCGACGCCGTTCCCAAACCTCCGTGGACGACACCCCCGTCCCCGATGACGATCCTAAGCCCCAGGGTAAAGGTCGTCCCACTCCCAAGCGCCGTGATCAGGAGAGCAAACGGCGCCAGCCGGTCCATGCACCGAAAGACCGTAAAGAGGCCTATCGGCAGATGCGGACCAAGCAGGCTGCCGAGCGCGACAGGGCCCGCCAGGGCATGCTCGCAGGTGACGAGCGGTATTTTCCTGCTCGTGACAAGGGCGCAGCGCGCAAGTTCGCGCGTGAGTGGGTCGATTCCCGGCGGCTGCCGAGCCAGTATTTCCTGCCGTTCTCGCTACTGATCCTGCTGGCGACGTGGATTCCGTGGCCCATGTCGATCCGCACCGCGGTGCTGGGATACACGGTCACCATCGGCTGGCCGATCATGATGATCGGCGTGCTGTTCACCTCCGTCTACGTGGCGTGGAAGGTGAAGCGCCTGGTGGCGGAGAAGCTGCCCCAGGAGAGCACCCGGGGCGTGGGCTTCTACGCGGCCATGCGGGCGCTGCAGATCCGCAAGCTGCGCTTCCCGCCGCCCACGGTGCTGCCGGGCGGCAAGCCGGTGCCCAAGAAGTAGCCGTCCCCGGCCTCCGGGGACGGCTCGCTCACAGAGCGTCGGACCAGCGGAGCAGGCCGCCCTTGACCGTGGCCCGCGCCCCGAACATGGGGCGGCCCTTCTCCAGCGCGTCCGCCATGTCGCGCAGCATCGCGTGGTACGAGGGCCAGATCGGTTCCGGCCCCACCATCGACGCCACCACGTGGCCGCTGTCCGCGTCGACCTCGATCAGGGTGCCGACGCGGATCAGCCGGCCGATCGGGTCGCCCCTGCCGACCCGCGCGGCGCAGCTCTCCCGCCACTGGTCGCGGATCTCGCGCACGCCGAGCACCCGCTCCTCGCCGAAGCTGAAGCGGGCCCCGGGCGGGCCGGACATGCCGTTGTGGCGCAGCAGCGAGGCCCTCAGGTCGTCGGGGAACTCCAGGCCCGTCTGGGCCTCGGCGAGCGCGACGGTGCCGGCCCTGCCGGGGGCGCCCAGCGAGGCGTACGTCCGGGGCGCGTGCTCCCGCAGCCACCGCTCGATGCGCCGCCACTGCCGGTTCACCGCCGCCCGCACGCGGGGGCTGATCGGGCGTACCGTCGCCTGACCGCTCAACATGCACGCGGCCGGGATGCCCGGAGGCGGCGCCGGGGCCGTGGCGACCGGCGTGGGCGCGACAGGCGTGGGTGTGGGCGCCGGGCTCTTTCCGTCGGCGCCCATCGTCACGCCCATGACCGACTGCTGAATCTGGTGGACGGCCGACCGCACCTCGGACGCCGCCTGCGGCCCCGTGGGGATGAGGGCGGCGCCCAGTGCCAGCGCCACCACTCCCGCGATGGCGACCCACGCCAGGCCCATCCGCGCGTGTGCGACCGCCTGCGGGGCCGGGGGCGCGGGCGGCTTGACGGGCATCCGGGCGCGGCGGCGCAGCCGTACCCCGATCGCGGTCAGGATGGCCGCCGTCAGCGCCAGCCGTACGAGCTTCAGCACGTCGCGCACCCTATCCCGAAACCAATCACCCCATGGACCGGGATTAAGGTCGGATCCATGGAATTCCGACACCTCGGTCGTAGTGGTCTCAAAGTCAGCGAGATCAGCTACGGAAACTGGCTCACCCACGGCTCCCAGGTCGAGGAGGACGCCGCCAAGCAGTGCGTGCAGGCGGCGCTCGACGAGGGCATCACCACGTTCGACACCGCGGACGTCTACGCGGCGACGAAGGCCGAGGAGGTGCTCGGCCGCGCGCTGAAGGGCGTGCGAAGGGAGTCGCTGGAGATCTTCACCAAGGTCTACTGGCCGACAGGCCCCGGCCAGAACGACCGCGGCCTGTCACGCAAGCACATCACCGAGTCCATCAACGGCTCGCTGCGCCGCCTGCAGACCGACTACGTCGACCTGTACCAGGCGCACCGGTTCGACTACGAGACGCCGCTGGAGGAGACGCTCAAGACGTTCGACGACCTCGTACGCCAGGGCAAGGTCCTCTACATCGGCGTCAGCGAGTGGAGCGCCGACCAGATCGCCCAGGCGCTGAAGATCGCCGACGAGATGGGCTTCGACCGGATCGTCTCGAACCAGCCCCAGTACTCGATGCTGTGGCGGATCATCGAGGGCGAGATCGTGCCGCTCAGCGAGAAGGAGGGCATCGGCCAGATCGTCTGGTCGCCCATCGGCCAGGGCGTGCTCACGGGCAAGTACCTGCCCGGGCAGCAGCCGCCGGAGGGCTCCCGGGCCACCGACGGCAGCGGCAGCGCCATGATCGCCCGGTTCATGAACGACGACGTGCTGACCCGCGTCCAGGAGCTCAAGCCGATCGCCGCCGACCTCGGGCTGAGCATGGCGCAGCTGGCCGTCGCGTGGGTGCTGCAGAACCCGAACGTCTCCAGCGCCATCGTCGGGGCCAGCCGCCCCGAGCAGGTGCGTGACAACGTCAAGGCCGCGGGCGTGAAGCTGGACGCCGACGTGCTCAAGCGGATCGACGACGTGCTGGACCCGGTCGTGGAGCGCGACCCGGCCAAGACGCAGAGCCCGCGCACCCGCCCGTAATCCGTCCCCACCCGAGAAACAGCCCCTTGAGCCACAATGGCGCTCAAGGGGCTTTTCATTTACCGCAGATCACTCCTGGCGCAATGACAAACCCGTGTACTCCACGCGGTCCTCTTCGAGCAAGGCCACCTGCTCAACTCCCGATTCGAGCAGGTCACGCCAGTTCTCGCCAAGCCAGGACTCCGCGTCCGCCTGGCTCGGAAAAACTTCTCGCGGCAAGGGGCGATCCGTTACCTCACCACCATTTGCATTTTCATAACGCCACCGCCATGTCATGCCATACGCTCCTTTTCCGCGGGTTCGCCGGCGCACCCTCCGCAGGCACTGGAACCCTACTCCCGAGCTTGGAGGTCAATCGATGCTGCGCGCGTATCGTGTTGCGGCCGGGGTCGCCCTCGGGGCGGCCGCCTTCCTCTCGCTCCCCTCCTCCGCTCTCGCCGACCCCGGGGTCCCGCGGACGTGGAGCGCGTGGCAGAGCGACGGGACGGCCTGGCTGGCCGTGACGGCCGACGCCGCCCCGCCGGACGGCTCCGTCATCGGATGGCGCTTCTCCGTGGCCCCGGACGGGGCGAGGGGCGAGTCCCCCGGCGGGGACCTGCCGTCGTTCCAGGCGGTGTGCGGCCGGGACGCGGCCGGGTCCGGGCACAAGCGCGTGGTGGTCGCGGTGGACTTCGGCGACGGGGAGGCCGACGCCTACCCCGGCGAGCGGACTCCCGGGCAGAGCGCGCCGAAGTGCGTCGCGGGCGCCGAGGACGCCACCGCCGCCCAGCTCCTCGCCTCCACCGCCAAGGTCCGGGTGAACGCCCAGGGAGCCGTCGTGGCGGTCGCGGACTATCCGTTCAGGGAGAGGGGCGGCACCGACCTGGCGGCCGCCGCCGCGTCCGCCGCGCCGTCCGGGAGCGGCCTGCAGATCACGCTGGTCGCGGCCGGCGCGGGCGCCATCGCCCTGCTGGCGGGCGGCGCCGTGGCGGCCACCCGCCGCCGCTCCAGGATCCGCGTCTGACCTGGAACGTTCCATCCATCCGGCCGCCCCAGGACGCTACGCTCGGCGCGGTGAAAATCCTTGTCTCCGGTACGGCGGGCGGCGCGGGATGGCCGGAGCCCGGCTGCCGGTGCGCCTCGTGCGCCGGGCTCCCGTCCGGCCACCGACGCCCGTTCGAGCTGGTCGTGGACGGCGTGGCCCGCTTCCCCTTCGACGATCCGCCGAGCGGCTACCGGGCCTGCGCGGGCGGGCTGGGGCTGGCCGGCCCCGACGGCTCCCGGCTGCTCTGCCTCCCACAGAGCCTCCCACGGGGCCGGCCGGTGCCGGTGGACGGGCCCGCCGGGTACGACGTGGTGCTGATCGACCTGCTCGACCGGCCCGAGCGGCTGGGGGAGCTGCGGCGGGCGGGGCTGGCGGACGACCGGACCGCGGTGGTGGCCGTCGGGCTGGACCATCGGGTCCGCTCGGAGGAGGAGCTGGCCAGGCGCCTGCGGCTGTGGGGCGCGTCGGCCGTTCCCGACGGGACGGTGCTGGAGACCGGCCTGGCGCTCCCCGGGACGGCCATCGGGAAGCGGCCCGGCGACGGTGGCGCGACGGCGCCGTGGCGGACGTTGCTGCTGGGCGGGTCGCGGTCAGGGAAGTCGGCCGAGGCCGAGCTGCGGCTGGCGGCCGAGCCGTACGTCACCTATGTGGCCACCGGCCCGAGCGGCGCGGGGGACGGCGAGTGGGCGGCCCGCGTGCGGGCGCACCGGGAGCGGCGGCCCGCGCACTGGGCCACCGTCGAGACCGCCGACCTCGTCTCGGCCATCGGGCAGGCCACCGCGCCGCTGCTGATCGACGGGCTCGGGACGTGGCTGACGGCGGTGTTCGACGAGCACGGGGCCTGGGAGGGCGACCGCGCGCCCGTCCGCGAACGCTGCGACGAGCTCGTGGCGGCCTGGCGGCAGACACCCGTGCGCCTCGTGGCGGTCTCCGACGAGGTGGGGATGGGTGTGGTGCCCGCCACGCCGAGCGGGCGGGCCTTCCGGGACGCGCTCGGCCGTCTCAACGAACGCCTCGCCGCCGAGTCCGAGTACGTGGCGCTGGTGGTGGCGGGGCGCCTGCTGGAGCTGTGACCGCTACGGGCGGACGGCGCGGGCGTACCAGCGGCCGTCGAGCCGGTCCACGTGGAGGGGGCGGCCGAAGCACTCCGAGAGGTTGTCCGGGGTGAGCACCTCCTCCACCGGCCCCGCGGCCAGCACCCTGGCGTCGCGCATGAGCATCGCGTGGGAGGTCGTCGCCGGCACCTCCTCCAGGTGGTGCGTCACCGTCACGGTGGTCAGAACGGGCCGGGTCGTGGCCAGGTCCTCGACGGCGGTGATGAGGTCCTCCCTGGCCGGCAGGTCGAGCCCCGCGAACGGCTCGTCGAGCAGCAGCACCGCCGGGTCCGCCATGAGCGCCCTGGCCACCCTGATCCTGGCCCGCTCCCCCTGCGAGCACACGCGGAACGGCCGGTCCGCCAGGTCCTTGCACCCCAGGTCGGCCAGCAGCCGGTGGGCCCGGTCGCGCTCGCCTTCGCCGTACTTGTCCCACAGAGGAACGCTCGTCCCCGTGTGCCCCGTGAGCACCACGGTGTGCGCGGTCGCGCCCTCCTCCTCCATCAGCTCCTCGTCGATCAGCCGCTGGCTGGCCGCGACCAGGCCGATGTGGCGGCGCAGCTCCCGCACGTCCACCCGGCCGAGCTTGTGGCCGAGCACCTTGACCGCGCCCTCGCTGGGATGCCGGACGGCGCCCGCCAGGGAGAGCAGCGTCGTCTTGCCCGCGCCGTTGGGGCCGAGGATCACCCAGTGATCGCCGTAGTCCACCTGCCAATCGACGCCGTCCAGCAGCGCCTTGCCGACAACTCGGACACCTACGCCTTCGAGTTCAACCACGTGCATCCCGCCACACTAGTGGGCCTACGATCGTCCGATATGCGCCTTCCGCATGGCCTGTCATTGGCGATCGGCACTCTCAGCGTCTTCCCGGTCCGGGTCGAGCGGGTGGACCGGGAGGTCGCGGGGCGGGCGATGACGCTGGCCCCGGTGGTCGGGCTCGCGCTCGGGCTGGTCGCCGGGCTGCCGTTGTTCCTGCCCGGGCCGCCGCTGCTGGGGGCGGCGCTGGCGGTCGGGCTGCTCGCCGTACTGAGCCGGGGGCTGCACCTGGACGGGCTCGCCGACCTGGCGGACGGGCTGGGCAGCGGCAAGCCGGCCGCTCAGGCGCTCGACATCATGAAAAAGTCGGACATCGGGCCGTTCGGCGTGATGACGCTGGTGCTGACGCTGCTCGTCCAGGTCGCCGCGGCGGCCGGAGCCGGATACGCGGCGCTGGTGACGGCCTGCGTGGCCGGGCGGCTGGCGCTGACCTGGGCCTGCCGGGCGGGTGTCCCCGCCGCCCGGCCCGACGGGCTCGGGGCGATGGTCGCGGGCACGGTACGCCGCCCCGCCTCTTTGCTCGTCACCCTGGCCGCCCTCCTCGGCACCGCCGCCGTCTGCCTGGGCCTCGCCAGGGAGCCCGTGTTGCCGCTCGGCCTGGTCGCCGGGCTCGGAGCCGCCCTGCTGCTGCTCGGGCACGCGCGGCGGCGCCTCGGCGGGATCACCGGTGACGTGCTGGGGGCGCTGGTCGAGACGGCCACGGCCACCACGTTGGCGGTCTGCGCCATCCTCGGCTGAGCGCCCCCCGAGATCAGGAGGGTGAGGCGACCGGCTGCGGCACGCGTACCGGATAGAAGCGGAGCAGGGCCGCGCCGACGATCGCCATGAGGGCCCAGCCCACCAGGCCGGTCAGGCCGGCCAGCACCTCGTTGGGCGGCGCGGCGGCGTCGCCGAGCAGCAGGACGGACTGGGCGACGGCGTTCAGCGAGCCGTGGGCCACGACGGCCGGCCACACGCTCCCCGTGCGCAGCCGCAGCCACCCGATCAGCACCCCGAACAGGACGCAGAACCCCACGAAGAACAGCGCCGCCCAGGAGCTGAGCCGCTGATAGTTGTAGCCCAGGAGGGTGAGGGGGGCGTGCCAGAGGCCCCAGATGACGCCGGTGTAGACCAGCCCGAGGAGCATGCCGTTGGTGGAGACGAGCCGGGGCAGCAGCCAGCCCCGCCAGCCCCACTCCTCCCCGAGCGCGGGGATCGCGTTCAGCACGGGCCCGGCGACCACAGCGATCCCGATCTGCAGCACGACCGCCGTGGTGAGGCTCTCGGGCACGCCCACGCCCTGGGCCCGCAGCACCGCCCTGAACAGGCTGAACTGGTCGAGATCCAGCGAGAACAGCCCGACGGCGGCGCTGAGGAGCGCCGCCAGGAGCAGCAGCAGCGGCACCCCGAGCCAGGCGGTCAGGATGAGAAGGCCCGTGCGCCCCTTTCGCTCGCCCAGCGTGAGCCCGGTCTGCCTGGCCCATTCGCGGAACGGCGTGCGCGTGACCGCCCAGACGCCGAGCACCCCCACCGACGGGGTGAACATCATGACCGTGGCCAGCGGCCGCAGCAGCGGCGAGCCGATCCCGCCGGCGAACCAGAGGGGCAGCGCCGCCGCCCACGAGAGCCCGAAGGCCAGGACGATGAAGATGAGGAGAGGTCGTTTCATTGCTCCACTCGCTCCGCGATGAGGGCGTTGATGAGGGATGCGCCGCGTTCGGCGTCGTCGATGCTGATCGCGAGCCGGCCGCCGGAACGGTAGCGGATGACCAGGCACTCGCCGCCACGCAGCATGATGGTCGAACTGCCGGGCAGCCCGCGGATGCCCCAGCCCCCGACCTGGGCCGGATGGCGCGTCTCCGACCAGGCCGACTCGATCCGCGACAGAGGGATCCTGCGCGCCGGCCAGCCGAGCGGCCCGAACTGGACCACCATCCGGCCGTCACCGACCTGCACGGACACGGACGAGGTCAGCACTCCGGCCGCCAGCACGAGGACGAGCCCGGGCAGGACCGACGTCGCCTGCCCGCCGGGCACCAGACCGGTGACGTAGAGCAGGCCCAGCACCAGGATGGCGGCCAGGGCGGCGACCGGGAGCAGCGCCAGCCACCGGTTGGCGGCGTGGCCGACCCACACGGTGCGCCGGCCGGGCCTGAGCCGCAGGAGGGGCGGGATCCGGTGGGCGGAATCCTGGTCGGCCCCGCCCCTGCGCAGATAACCCACGAGGACGGCGACGCCGGTCCCGGCCGCGATGACCGCGAGGACCTGCCAGCCGGGCAGCCGGGCCGCCGCCCAGTCGGGCGCGTCGAGGTTGGCGAGCACGGTCGTGACGTTGGCGCCGAGCGCGAGCGCGCCCAGGCCGAACAGCCCGCCCCACCACACCGTCCGGCTCGGCCTGCGGGCCGTGGCCCGCTCGGCCGCGGCGAGCGCGACCAGCCAGAGCACCGCCCAGAGCAGGAACGTGACCACGATGTACGTGGTCAAGGACATCGACCGGGAGGCCAGGCCGCCCAGGCCCCATCGCGTGGCCAGGGGGTCGGGCAGCCGGTCGCGCAGCGCCAGCGGCAGCCCGATCTGCGCGGCGAGGATGAACAGCCCCCATATGACGGCGGTGATTCGGGGATTCACGGCAGGTCCTCCAGTATGGCGATGAGGTCGTCGCGGCCGTAGCCGTACTTGCGGGCCTCGTCCAGCAGCTCGCGCGCCCGCTGCGCGAGCAGGGCGCGACCGTCGGCGCGCCCCGCCACGCTGACCCCACGGCCCCGCCTGAACTCCAGCAGCCCCTCGTCCCGCAGGTCGCGCAGCGCGCGCAGCACGGTGTTGGGGTTGATGCCGAGCACCTGGGCCAGGTCACGGGCCGGCGGCAGGCGGTCGCCGGGCCGGTAGGAGCCTTCTCCGATGGCGCGGCGGATGGCGCCGGCCACCTGCTCGTGCAGGGGCCGGGCGTCGTTGAGATCGAGCGTCAGCAGCATGATGCTAATGACACTAGCACCATTCCGCGTGACTCGCGATTGGTAGGATGAACCCCTGTTTGTGAGTACGCAGAAGACCTGGATAGCATCGGTTTACGTGACCACTGTGCGGCTGAACTCAGCAGATCCAGTCTCCATCGCCACCGACGCGTTGATCGTCGGCTTCAGGTCAGGACAGGACGGCCCACGCGCCGCCACGGGCGCCGAGTCGCTCGAGGCCGCCTTCGGCGGCAAGCTCGCCGACTCCCTCCGCGCCGTCGCCTTCACCGGCAAGGCCGGCGAGGTGGCCAAGCTTCCCACGTTCGGCGCCATCGCCGCCCCGCTGCTGGTCGCGGTGGGTCTGGGCGACTCGCCCGACGCCGAAGGCCTGCGCCGCGCCGCCGGCGCCGCCGTACGGTCGCTCGCCGGCACCTCCAGGGCCGCGCTCGCCCTGCCCACCGGCACGCCCGAGGAGACCGAGGCCGTCGCGCTCGGCGGCCTGCTCGGCGCGTACGCCTTCGCCCGTTACCGCACGAACGGCGAGCAGAAGGCCCCGGTCGCCGAGCTCACCGTGGTCTCGGGCCAGCCCGACGGCGTCGCCGAGCGCGCGGGCGTGCTGGCCGACTCGGTCGCCCTGGTCCGCGACCTGGTCAACACGCCTCCGTCCGACCTGTGGCCGGCGAAGTTCGCCGAGATCGCCGAGCAGGAGGGCGACAAGGCCGGGCTGAGCGTCGAGGTGCTCGACGACAAGCAGCTCAAGGACGGCGGCTACGGCGGCCTCATCGGCGTCGGCCAGGGCTCGGCCAACCCGCCGCGCCTGGTCCGCCTCTCCTACACCCACCCCGAGGCCGGCAAGCGACTGGCGTTCGTGGGCAAGGGCATCACGTTCGACTCCGGCGGCCTCTCGCTCAAGCCGTCGGCCTCGATGGACTGGATGAAGTCCGACATGGGCGGCGCGGGCGCGGTGCTCGGCGCCATGATCGGCATCGCCCGGCTCGGCCTGCCGGTCAACGCCGTCGGCTACCTCTGCCTGGCCGAAAACCTGCCGAGCGGCACCGCCCAGCGCCCCTCCGACGTCATCCACAGCTACAGCGGCAAGACCGTCGAGGTGCTCGACACCGACGCCGAGGGCCGCCTGGTGCTCATGGACGGCATCGCCAGGGCCGCGCAGGACGAGCCCGACCTGATCGTCGACGTGGCCACGCTCACCGGCGCGCAGATCGTCGCGCTCGGCTGGCGCACGGCCGGCGTCATGGCCAACGACGACGCCGCCAGGGAGCTGGTCGTCGAGGCCGCGAAGGCGGCGGGCGAGGGCGCGTGGGGCATGCCGCTCCCGGAGGAGCTGCGCAAGGGCCTCGACTCGCCGATCGCCGACATCGCCAACCTCCAGCCGGAGCGATGGGGCAGCATGCTGGCGGCGGGCATCTTCCTGAAGGAATTCGTGCCCGACGGCGTGCGCTGGGCCCACATCGACATGGCCGGCCCCGCCTTCAACAAGGGCGAACCGTACGGTTACACCCCGAAGGGCGGCACGGGTGCCATCACCCGTACCCTCATCGGACTCGCAGAGCGGCACGCGAGCATCTGAAACAAATGAAAAGATGACGGCATCACGAACACCCCGACAAGGAGCCTTCCTGTGGCCTATGACATCGTCGTCCTAGGTGGCGGCAGCGGCGGTTACGCCTGCGCGCTTCGGGCGGCTGAGCTGGGCAAGTCGGTCGCGCTGATCGAAAAGGACAAGATCGGCGGCACCTGCCTCCACAGGGGATGCATCCCCACGAAGGCCCTGCTGCACTCCGCCGAGGTCGCCGACGAGACCCGCGAGAGCGAGTCCTACGGCGTCAAGGCGCGCTTCGACGGCATCGACGTGCAGGGCGTGCACGCGTTCAAGGACAAGATCGTGACGCGGGCCTGGAAGGGCGTGCAGGGCCTGCTGAAGTCCGCGGGCGTGACGATCGTCGAGGGCGAGGGCCGCCTGGTCGGCCCCAACCGGATCCAGGTGGGCTCGGAGGTCGTCGAGGGCCGCAACCTCGTCCTGGCCACCGGCTCGGCGCCCAAGTCGCTGCCGGGCCTGGAGATCGACGGCGAGCGCGTCATCACCAGCGAGCACACCCTGAAGATGGGCCGCGTGCCCACGTCCGTCATCGTGCTGGGCGGCGGCGTGATCGGCGTCGAGCTGGCGAGCGTCTACCGCTCGTTCGGGGCCGAGGTCACGATCGTCGAGGCGCTGCCGCACCTGCTGCCGACCGAGGAGGAGTCCAGCTCCAAGCTGCTGGAGCGGGCCTTCCGCCGCCGCGGCATCAAGTACGAGCTGGGCGTCTTCTTCGACACCGCCAAGACCACCGAGACGGGCGTGGTCGTCACGCTGGCCAACGGCAAGACCCTCGACGCCGAGCTGCTGCTCGTCGCGGTCGGCCGCGGCGCGGTGTCGGCGGGCATGGGCTTCGAGGAGCAGGGCATCGCCATCGAGCGCGGCGCGGTCGTGGTCGACGAGCACTGCCGGACCTCCGTGCCCGGCGTCTACGCCATCGGCGACCTCATCCCGACCCTGCAGCTCGCCCACGCGGGGTTCGCGGAGGGGATCATGGTGGCCGAGCACATCGCCGGCCTCAACCCGCCGCCCATCGACTACGCGGGCGTGCCGCGCATCACCTACTCCGACCCCGAGGTGGCCTCGGTGGGGATCACGTCGGCGCAGGCGGCCGAGCGCGGCATCGAGATCGTCGAGCAGGTCTACGACCTCGCGGGAAACCCCAAGAGCCAGATCCTCGGCACCTCGGGCGCCGTGAAGGTCATCGCCCAGAAGGACGGCCCGGTCGTCGGTGTCCACATGGTGGGCCGGCGCATCGGCGAGCTCGTCACGGAGGGGCAGCTGATCTACAACTGGGAGGCGCTGCCCGCAGAGGTCGCCCAGCTCATCCACGCACACCCGACCCAGTCCGAGGCCATGGGTGAGGCGATGCTGGCCCTGGCCGGCAAGCCGCTGCACGTACACAACTAGTCCAAGCCCTCGAGATCAGAACGCGAGAGAAGAATAACGATGCCGGTCTCCGTACAAATGCCCCAGCTCGGCGAGAGCGTGACCGAGGGCACCGTAACCCGTTGGCTGAAGAAGGAGGGCGAGCGCGTCGAGGCCGACGAGCCGCTCCTCGAAGTGTCGACCGACAAGGTCGACACCGAGATCCCGTCGCCGGCCGCGGGTGTCCTCACGAAGATCGTCGTGGCTGAGGACGAGACGGTCGAGGTCGGGGCCGAGCTCGCCGTCATCGACGAGAAGGGCCAGGCGGCCGCCCCCGCCCCGGCGCCCGAGGCGGCGGCGGCCCCCGCGCCGGCTCCGCAGCCCGACCTGACCGGCTCGGACAGGGGGATCATGCTCGTGGCCCGCCACAGCCACAGCCCGTCGACGGCCAGCTGGGCCAGGAGCAGGTCGATGTCGCGCG